>JAOZTW010000385.1 GCA_029938985.1 Bacteroidales bacterium
AGAAAATGTTAATAAATTTTTGAATTATATGCAAGAAATTAGCTTGCAGGGAGCGAGTGATATTGCACTTGCTGTTTCTCAAGCAAGTAATCCTGATTGGTTAACAAATTCTAAAAATACGTCTAAAAATATTTTCTTACTTAGCGATGGTTCTTCTACTTGGGGAGAATTTGATAATTATGCTATTAGTCAAAATATTAATGAAAATGATAAAGTTTTTGCTTTTAATATTGGAATGTCAGGAATGGATATTACTGCATTAGAGCATCTTACACGTACATCTGGAGGTGCTTTATTTGCAGTTACTGGCGAAGACCAAGTGGGAGAAGCAAGTACTGCTTTTAGATACAAACCTTGGAAAGTTGAAGATATTACCATAAAAAATACATCTGATATTTTGATTTCTGGACGACCAGAATACATTTATCCTAATCAACAGTTAATTATTGCTGGTAGAGGTAATGTACCAAAAAACAGTACTTTATCAATAAATTTAAAACAAGGTACAAAAAATAAAAAACTATCAGTTTCGTTTAATAAAGCTGTTGACTCGGAGCTTGCCAAAAGAGTTTACGGACAAATTGCTACTACTCAGTTAGAAGAATTTGATTATGCCACAGAAAAATATTCTATTGCTTATGCTTCATATTTTAGAGTCCCTGGAAAAACTTGTTCTTTTTTAATGTTAGAATCAGAAGCCGATTATGCACAATTTGGCATTCAACCCGAAGAAACAAAATTTGTAGTTTCATCTACGCCTGTTAATAGCATAATTGACAAAACGTTAAAAGAAATAGGAGAATTTTTGGGAAATGCTAAATCTGCTTTTAAAAATTGGTTAAAAAAATTACCCAAATTAGATGGATTTACTTTCGAAGTTCCTACTGCTTTGGAAATGCTAATAGAAACATGTCCAGAAAATAGTTTTATTGTAAAAGGAAAAGGATTAAAATGTAAAGCAAGGAAAAAAGCAAATACTTCTACTGAATTTTTGAAAGAACTGTATAAAAGTAAATTAGATTACGATTTTATTTATAAAGAAGCCAATTCTCGAAAACAATCTTATGGACAAAGTGATGCTTTATTATTATTGAGTTCTTTAATTGAAAAAAATCCTGGCAATAGTGTAATGACAAGAGATGTCGCTTTTTCTGCTTTGGAGTACAACTTGCCAGAGCAAGCATATTTCCTTTTCCGACGAGTACTTGATGCTCGTCCTCACGAACCACAAACATATCATGCTATTGCACAAGCATTAACAGAGATTGGTAAAATTGATTTAGCCATTTTTTACTACGAGGTAGCAATAACTGCAACTTGGGATGCACGTTTTGGAGAGTTTCGATTGATAGCAGGATTAGATTATTTAAAACTTTTAAGAGAAATAAAAAAAGGAAAATATAAAGTGAGTTTTACAGATTATGTTGATTCTCGTCTCACAACATTAACATCACAATTTGCAGAACAAACCGCCGATTTAATGATAACAATTAGTTGGAATACAGACAATACTGATATTGATTTACATGTAATAGAACCCACAGGTGAAGAATGTTTTTACAGCCATCCCAAAACAAGAATTGGAGGACGACTAACAATGGATGTAACGCAGGGATATGGACCAGAGATGTATCTCCTTAATAAGGCAAAAAAAGGAAAATATAAAATTAAAGCAAAATACTTTTCATCAGACCGTAACAGAGCTTCAACTCGCACAAAAGTTTATGCTACAATTTATCAAAATTGGGGTAAGGAAAACGAAAAGATAACTCGTAAAGTTGTTACTTTGGAAGATAATAAAGATATGCACAAAATTATGGTTTTGGAAATCCAGTAAATATTAGAATTTCAGACACTTTCCAAAGTTTTCGGTTTGGAAAGTGTTTATTTGGCACATATTATTTTGCAATTTTATCAATTTTTTCATAAGAAGTTATTAATCCTTTTATTAAAGAAGAACTAAAACCTTGATGTTCCATTTCGTTTAGTCCCGAAATTGTTACTCCTCTTGGTGTTGTTACCATATCTATTTCTTTTTCAGGATGTTCTTTCCGCTTTTCTAACAAAGCTACAGCACCTTTTACTGTTTGAGTTGTTATTAATTTGGCTAATTCAGAACTAAATCCGATTTCTATACCGCCTTGAGTCGCAGCTCGTATATATCTAAGAATAAATGCAATTCCTGAAGCAGCAAGTATAGTTGCTGCTCCCATTAAATTTTCTTCAATAACAACAGTCTTACCCAAATTCTTAAAAATATCTGTAACAATATCAATATTTTTACTATCAATATCTGTTGCAATACAGGTCATAGATTCTTGCATTGCAATAGCAGTATTGGGCATTGCTCTAAAAATATCTATATTGTTTTTTCCAATAAATTTTCTAATCTCCTCAATACTAACACCAGTAACCACTGAAATTAAAATTTTTTTGGAATTAATAAACCCAGAAACAGTTTTTAATAATTTTTCTATTTGGTGCGGTTTTACTGCTATAATAATTATGTCTGATTGCTCTATAGCCAAACTGTTGCTATCAATAGTTTGAACACCAAGTTCGGAATATTTTTTTAAATGTTCAATTTTACGACGAGTAATAATTAAATTTTTTGCTTCAATATATTCTGCTTTCAATAAACCCTCAGTTATTGAACAACCTAATTTTCCTGCACCAATAATTGCAATTTTTTTTTTTTTCATAATTTTTTTTTCAATTTCTATACAAAAACAAAAAATTGGTTACTTTCCGATAAATATTAACGAAGTAACCAATTTTTCAATTCTTTTTATTGCACCTAAGAGTTAAGAATCTAACTATATCTACTTAAGGCATAAAAATAAATAACCCCCACCCTACTTGTTTATTTTGGCGTTTTTCACGAGTATCAATTTCTTCGTTACTTTTGAAATATGAAAATGCTCATTTACCAAAGGTAAAGTTTAATTATAATATATCAAAAAAGCCTTGAACTTGACACTCATGAAAAACGCATTTATTTTGTTCTTTTAAAAATATCATTATTTGCTGATTTGTTAAAATAGTAAAAGAACAAAAAAACGGCGTATTCTTGAGTTAGTTATTATTTCATTTTCACTAATTTCCTATTTCAGATAGATATTTTATTCTAACCAATTTAATTTCATCAACAGAATATTCCTCCTCTCCTAATTCGTCCATTGCGTCTTTAATTGAGTCAGTTTCTGCTTCGTCAAAATAATACCATATATCATCTTGTCGTTCTTGGTCTAAAATTTGATCAACATAATAGTTTATATTTAACTTTGTTCCAGAGTTTACAATAGATTCAATTTCTGAAATCAGTTCACTTAAAGTAAGCCCTTTTGCGGCACAAATATCGTCTAAGTCTAATTTTTTATCAATATTTTGGATAATGAAAATTTTTAGTCCAGATTTATTTACCACCGATTTTACAATTAAATCTTGTGGTCTTTCAATTTCTTTCTCTTCAACATATTTTTGTATAAGCTCCAAAAACTCTTTTCCATATTTTGCAGCTTTCCCCTCGCCTACTCCAACAACTTGTTTCAGTTCTGTCATATTTATTGGATATTGAATAGCCATATCCTGTAATGAAGGGTCTTGAAAAACAACAAATGGAGGAACTCCTCGTTTTTTAGAGATTGTTTTTCGTAAATCTCTAAGAAGCCCAAACAATTCAGTATCAGTAGTTGCAACACTCACACCATGCAAAATAGGAGACTCCATATAAGATTCTAAACTACTAAAAGTTACTGGTTTAGTTAACTTTATTTGGTGAGGTGATTTAGAAAAACCTGTACCTTTTTTTGTGATTTTTATGTGTCCATAGTTTTCAATATCTTTTGAAAAAAGACCCAAAACAAGTGATTGTCTTATTACTGCATTCCAAAAATTAACATCATGCTTTTTTCCTATTCCAAAGGTCTTAGCTTTATGATGTTTATATGTTTTAAGAGCAGATGTTTCTTTTCCTGCAAGAATATGTGCAACATGCTCTGAATTAAATTTTTGTTTTATTTCTTTTACTACTTTTATGGAATTTAAAATATGTTGTTTACCATCAAATTGTGGCTTAGGATTAATACAGTTATCGCAATTGTCACAGGTTTGTCGTAGAGTTTCTCCAAAATAATTTAAAAGCATTTTAGGACGGCACACCGAAGTTTCCGCATAAGCAACTGTTTCCATTATTAATTGTTTCCCAATTTCTTGTTCCGAAACAGGTTTACCTTGTAAAAACTTCTCTAATTTTTGAATATCTTTGTAGCTATAAAAGGCAATACACCTACCTTCTCCACCATCTCTTCCTGCACGTCCTGTTTCTTGGTAATATCCTTCCAAACTTTTTGGCATATCATAGTGCATAACAAACCTAATATCAGGTTTATCTATCCCCATTCCAAAAGCAATAGTAGCTACAATAACATCTACTTTTTCGTGTAAAAATCTATCTTGATGGTCGGTTCGTGTGGCCGAATCCATACCAGCATGATACGCTAATGCCTTAATATCATTTACTACAAGAGTTTCGGCAAGTTCTTCTACTCTTTTTCTACTCAAACAATAAATTATTCCAGACTTGCCTTTATTTTCTTTAATAAATTTAATTATCTGTTTTTCAGTATTTTGTTTTGGACGTACTTCGTAATATAAATTTGACCTAAAAAAAGAAGATTTATACACATTTGCATCAAGCATTTCTAAGTTTTTAAGTATATCATGCTGTACTTTGGGAGTAGCAGTTGCAGTAAGAGCAATTATTGGTGCTCGTCCTATTTCTTCAATTATCGGTCTAATTCTCCTATACTCTGGTCTAAAATCATGCCCCCATTCCGAGATACAATGAGCTTCATCTATTGCATAAAAGGAAATTATAATTTTTTGAAGAAATTCTATATTTTCATCTTTAGTTAAAGATTCTGGTGCTACATATAGAAGTTTTGTTTTCCCTGCTTTTACATCGTCTCTCACATCTTTTAATTGCTTTTTATTTAGAGATGAATTCATAAAATGTGCAACACTAATATCAGAAGTAAAACTACGCATAGCATCTACTTGATTTTTCATTAGAGCAATTAATGGAGAAATAATTATAGCTGTTCCTTCAAAGAGTAATGATGGTAATTGGTAGCACATTGATTTTCCTCCTCCAGTAGGCATTAGAACAAAAGTGTCATTACCAGCTATAAGATTTTGTATTACAGGTTCTTGTTTTCCTTTAAAACGGTCAAATCCGAAAAAAGTTTTTAAATGTTTTTTTAATTGTTTGTTTGTTACTTTCATTTGTATTTTTAGAATATAAAATATATTTTTATAACCTCTCAATCAATTCATTTTTTGTATAAGGCATATTAAAACAAATAATAGACTATTTAAACTTGTTCTTTTTGCTTTTATCTTCTTCAATAAACATGCAAATATCTTGATATTATTATATTTATTGAATTGTTAAAAACAAAAATAAGTTCATTTAAAATT
>JAOZTW010000386.1 GCA_029938985.1 Bacteroidales bacterium
AAAAATAACATCGCTTAAATTGGTTAATTATTTATTTTAATATGCCTTATTTGTTTTAATTTGCCTTATCAAATAAATTACTTGATTGGTTGCCTATTTGCTGATTTTTTAAAGCTTAAGCTTACATTTTTAAGAACAAACCCAGTTTATTAACAAACCCAGTTTATTAACAAACCCAGTTTATTAACACTGCTTATTTAGATAGTCAGCTAATTTCTGAATATCTTTAAAACATTTAGAACCATTATTTTCAATAAGTTTACTGGTTGCATTCAATGATTTTATTTGAAATCTACCAAAAACATCGTTCTTATCTGACAATAAAATACATAATATTAATTTTTTCGGATTTTTATTTGACAAATCTACAGCTTGTGCAAGATTATAGAAACCCGACATTTTTGGAGTTATCATGTACAAAATATAATCACACAATTCAAATTGTTCTGCGATGATTTCCTTAGAATTAACAAAATCCTTAGGGTTAAAATAATCTATTTTAAGTAATTTAATTAGCTCATCTCGCCATGTAGAACCATTTGTTGTTCCTGATAAGAAAACTTTTTTCATAATATTTGGTTTGTTTTTTGATTAGTAAATATGAAACAACAATACAAAGATTATACTTTTAGTTCAAAAAAAAAAACTTTTTTTTTCTTTGTTAATAAAACAACTGTTATTCATTTAGTTAGAATGTTTTTTTTCTTTTTTTTCTTTTAATTAATAAAAATATTTTAATTATTTAAAAAAATAAATTATTTTTGTTAAGTTAAAAACTTGAAATTTTCAGCAAAAGCTATAAAATATGCTTTTGCAAAAATATAAATAGATAGCTGTATATAAACATCATTTTTTAAAAATGATTATTTTTATAGTTGTTTTCAGTGTGTTGGAAATTAGCATACAACTAATTTTTAATTTTAAAAATAATATTTGTCAACTTGTTTATTAATTGTTATAAGAATATTTATGAAAAATATATTTAAAAATATTAGTTTAAAAGTAGTGATAATTACAGGTTTTGTTTCTGTAATATTCATTTTTGCTGGTATTGGAATAACCCAATATAATGCACTTAATAAAATTGAAGATTTACGAGCATCACGAAATATTTTTTCGAATGCAAAATATAAGTTTCAAGATATAAGATTTTTAATAACAGACGATATTCGCCTTGTGAATAAACTAAAATTAGTGGACTCAGAAGAAGAGGTTAATAAAATAGTGAACCAGCATGAAATTATTGTTTCGCAGTTCAATACTATTTTTGAAGAAATTGATCTTTCGTATGATTTTATAATAATTGAAGAAGAACGAATATTTATTCAACAACTTAGAGATAGTTTGGGTAGGTATAATACCTTATACAACACAGGTTTAAGAATATCTTTTTTAGAAATAGCAAAAAAACAACGATTGCTTAACAACCCAAGTCAAATAAGAAAAGACCGTTTAGAACTTTTATTAGAACAATCCGAATTAAAAAAGAATTACGACCAATTCAGATTTAATTATAATTCGCCAGAGTCAATGGATAAGGTTGTAGATGATTTGATTAGAGAATACATAAAGGAAATAAAAAATCATACTATTCAAGTAGAAAGGGACTTTAACCGTTTAAAATATTCAATAACAAAATTAAATGTTGGATTTGAAAAAATTCTTACTTCCGAAAATGTTGAACTGACAAGAATTAGTAAAATATCGATTAATGTAAGTTGGATAATATTTTTAATTGGGTTAATTACCTCGTCATTAATAGGATATGGAATATCTAAAATGCTAATTAGTCCGATTGAAGAACTGGGGAGTTTAACGCAAAGATTATCAAAAGGAGAACTTCCTGCACATGATTTTGATATAGCTAATAATGAACTTGGAGAAATGAACTCGGCTATAAAAGATTTGTTAGACGGTCTAAAACTTACTTCAAAATTTGCATCTGAAATTGGAAAAGGTAATTTTGAACATGAATACACACCGCTCGGAAAAAAAGATGTTCTTGGAAATTCGCTTTTGAACATGCGTAAAAGTTTACAAACAGCCCAAAAAGAAGAACAAAAACGACAGGTTGAAGACCAAATGAGAGGCTGGTCTACAGAAGGTTTGGCTAAATTTGCAGAGATACTAAGACATCACCCCGACAACCTAAGAGGACTTTCAGATGAAATAATTTGCGAATTAGTAAAATATATTAATGCAAATCAAGGTGGTATTTTTATATTAAATGATATGGATAAAAATGATATTTATTTAGAATTACTTGCATCGTATGCTTATAATAGAAAAAAACATCTCAATAAAAAAATTAAAATAGGTGAAGGTTTGGTTGGTGCGGTAGCACTCGAAAAATTTACTATTTATATGACAGATGTACCAGATGAATATATTGAGATAGAATCTGGAACTGGTAGTGCAAATCCAAACTCTATATTAATTGTTCCATTAAAAATTGAAAATGATGTACTTGGAATTATAGAACTTGCCTCTTTTTATAAATTTCAGAAACACGAAAGATTACTCGTAGAAAGAATTGCAGAAAGTATTGCTTCAACTCTTGCAACCGCAAGAATCAATACTCAAACAGCACAATTGTTGGAGAAGTCTCAAATACAGGCTAATGAAATGAAATTACAGGAGGAAGAAATGAAGGCTACAATTGAACAACTTCAACAAATACAAGAAGATAGCATAATAAATGAAGAATATTTGAAAATAGAATTAGAGAAAAATAAATATGAGAATGCAGAAATTTCAGAGAAAAATGAAAAAGATTCTATCTTACTTAAGAAGCTAAAAAAAGAGAATAGTGAAATTATACAATTAAATTTGGAACGACAGAAATATAATAGAAATATTTTTAATTCTTTGATGTCTGGAATAATACTTATTAATGATATAGGTACAATTGATTTCTTTAGTAATGAGGCTGAAAATATTTGGATATTAAAAGAAAGTGAAGTTGTTGGTAGAAATATAAAAACACTTGTAGATTTACCTAAAAATTTTAAAACAATTACACAATATGTAAAAGAGAATAAAGATAACTTAGACGACCATGGTGCTATAAAATATGAAATAACAAGAAAAGATAAGATTAAAAAGAAATACTTTTTTAAAATTTTAATTAATGATATTCAAAGTGAGGAGAATCGTTTTATTGTTTTTGTTAGAGATATACATTTATTTGCTCAAAATAACAAAAAAGAAGCAATATCAAAACTTGGTTTAAAAGCAAAAGAATTTGAACAACTATTAAAAATTGAGTTTTTAGAAGACAAGCTTCTTGAAAATGATATATTTTTAGAAGATGATTTTATGCCTAATCAAATTATTGAGTGGAAACCTGCCTATTCAATTGGTTTGAATATTATTGACGGACAACATCAAAAATGGATAAGCTTAATTAATGGTTTGTATGGAGCAATAAAAGAGGGTCGTAATAATAGTGCAATTGAAAAGGTATTTAAAGAACTCATTGAATATACAGAATATCATTTTGGTTTTGAAGAAAAATACATGACAGATACAAAATATGAGAGTTTTGAAAGTCATAAAAAAATCCATACAGATTTTACTGAAAAAATTAAGGAATATTTTTCTAATTATAAAAATGGACAAAACGATGCTACTTATTCATTGCTGTTATACCTACGTAGCTGGGTAGAAACACACATTACTGTTCACGATAAATCTTATGTTGAAGCATTTAAATCACATGGACTTAGTTAGAAAAATACTGTTAATAAATACTCCTCAATATAACACTTTAAAAGCAGGAATAGAAGATGATTTTATTGATATCATCGGATATTATCCTCCACTCGGTTTGTTATATTTGGGTACTGTTTTAGAAAACAACGGTTTTGAAGTGAAAATTATTGATTGCGTACCAATGAAAATTGGATATGAGCAATTAGAAAACGAAATTGAAAAATTTTCACCCTATGCAGTTGGTATTACCACTTTTACTACCTCAATGGTTGATGTTTTGCTTACAGCGAAATTAGTTAAAAAAGTAAATAACAAAATACACACAATCATTGGTGGGCATCATGCTACTTTATATCCAAAAGAGTCTATTAAATACAATAATATAGATTACATTTTACAAGGCGAAGGAGAAGAAACATTAATTGAACTTCTCAATAAATTACAAAAGCAAGCTACCGCAGAACAACTTTTACAAATTGATGGTATTGGTTTTTATTTTGATAATAAAGAATATATAAACCACAAAAAAGCTTATATAAAAGATATTGAAAAATTACCTATTCCCAATAGAACATTATTACCTACAGAGATTTATAACAGCATTGTTGGCACACAGGAACAGGTAGCTACAATAATGTCGTCAAGGGGATGTCCGTTTAAATGTACATATTGTTTCACTCCAAACAAAACATACAGAACACGTTCAACCGAAAATATTATTAAAGAAGTAAAAATTTTAATTTCGTTAGGCTATAAAGAAATATTTTTTTTTGACGACCTATTTGCAATGAAAGCTCAAAAAGTTATAGATTTTGCAAAAGCACTACAAGCCGAAAATATTAAAATTGACTGGAGTTTTAGGGCAAGAATAAATACTATTACACCAGAATTGATAACAGAAGTTAAAAAAGCAGGAATACACAGAATTCAATTTGGAATAGAATCGGGAGTTGACAAAACATTAAAAAAAGTAAGAAAAGGGATTAATACTAAAAATATTGAAAAAGCTATTAATCTTTGTAAACAGGCAAGAATTACTACAATAGGGAATTTTATGATTGGCTTGCCCAACGAAACAGAAGAGGATATTAATAAAACGTTGAAATTTTCTCGTAACATAGGACTTAACTATGCTCAGTATAGTATTTTAGTACCATTTCCTTTTACCGCTTTGTATTTAGAAGGTTTACAAAATAAACTTTTCACCCATGATTATTGGAAAGAATTTGCAGACAATCCATTAGAAAATGCCAGCAAATTTAAAGTACAATATTGGACAGAAAATGTTTCGGAAGAATATTTATTTAAAACAATAAAAAAATCATTTAAAAAATTTTACTTTCGTCCAATAATTATTATTCGTAAGTTGAAAGAAATTAGAAATTTGCAAGAAATGAAAAACGCAATCATTGGAGCATTAAGTGTTTTTAAATTTAATCCAAAATAAAATGAAACCCTCATTGAGGGATTTAATTAGGAATGATACAATTATTCAATGATTCAATGATTCAATGATACAATTATTCAATGGTACAATTATTCAATGGTTCAATGATACAATGATACAATGGTTCAATTATTCAATGGTTCAATGATACAATTATGTGATTATAAACCTATAAATTAACTAAAGTTTTTGCCTTCATATTTACCAGATTATTAGATAGTTGTAGTTTTCTATTGAGAACATAACACCCAAATAATCAACACATTAAGTTTTCCTAAAAAACACTTAATTAGCATACTGTAAGCATTTTACAAGTGG
>JAOZTW010000387.1 GCA_029938985.1 Bacteroidales bacterium
AGATTATCTCCACCTTCCATATTCTTGTATGCAACATTATCAGCTGTTCCTGATAGTGAGTAGGTTGATTCGGCACAAAGAAATACTCCGTTGGCTGGTATTGATTGTCCTGCAAGTGAAGTAACATTATCAATATTACCAAAACCACCTTGATCATCATCTCCAATAACTAAAAAAGTAAGACCATCAAGCGAAAAGCTTGCAGTACCAGACAATTCAAAATATTCATCATTATCAATACCTGGTTGATTTGCTCTAATTTCTGTTAATTCTTGAGCAAATGTTAAAGATACAAAAAACATTGCTACAAATAAAAATACACTTTTTTTCATAATAAAAAAACTTAAGGGTTAAAGATTAAAATAAATTATTAAGTTTCAAAATTAATAACTTTTTTGGAAAAACCATAAAATATTAAAATATATATATATTTTTTTTTAATATTTATTTTAAAATAAAATAATAAATAAATTTCTTGTGTTTAAATTATTGATATTTAACATTTAAAGTTGTAAATCTAAAACAAAATAATTATGAAAAAAATATGTGTTTTTTGTTCTTCAAGTGATGCAATTTCGCAGCAATATTTTGATATTACTGTAGAATTTGGCAAATTAATGAATAAAAATAATTATGATTTAGTATATGGTGGTGCTGGTGTTGGCTTAATGAAACGGATTTCTGATGCTACCAAAAACAATAATCAAAAAGTGGTTGGTGTAATACCAGAGGCTATTTTTAATAAAAATATTCAAAACGATTATCTTGATAAGTTAATAGTAACCAAAACAATGCACGAACGAAAACAAAAAATGTATGAGCTTTCAGATGCTTTTTTGGCTATTCCCGGTGGCTTTGGTACATTGGAGGAACTGTTAGAAGTTATTACTTTAAAACAATTAGAATATCACACAAAACCAATTGTTATTTTAAATACGAATGGTTTTTATAATAATATTTTAAAGCAATTTGAAGTTTTTTATTCCGAAAAATTTTCAAAATCTGTTTATAAAAAAATCTATTTTGTTACAGATAACTTACAAGATACTTTTGATTATTTTAATAATTATGAATTTAAAACAATTGACACTAAATGGTTTGATGTAAGTAGCAAGGCTTTTTAATTAGGAATTAAAAATTGGTTTACACCTTAAAATTTAATTATTTAAAAATATTTTGTTAAAAAAGCATGCTTCACTGAAGTAAGATAAAAATTTTATAGCGTAAGCTAATAACGACTTGAATGCACCAAGCTCCTGATTGGAGAAACGTAGAATTGGCTACATAAATAATATACTAATTATTATATCTTTAGTCTAAAATACAGTCAAGTCTCCATTAATTTACGTTACCAAAAATTTGATTTTTCATTGTTTACATCTGACAATTTGACAGGAAACATGTTCTAATACTGACATAAAATCAATATACTGAGATTCATATAATTTAAGTAAGTACTCATACAAAAGTTTTTTTACACAATTCAATTTATTTAATCTATTGGTTTATAATTACATAATTGTATCAATGAACCATTGAATAATTGTATCATTTCTTATACAAAATTTTATTAAAATTGTTTGGCAAAAAAATTGTAGCATTATATGGCATATTAAAATAAATAATTAACCATTTAAACTTGTTCTTTTGAATTTTATCTTCTTCAAAAAACATGCAAATATCTTGATATTAATTATATTTATTGAATTGTTAAAAATAAAAATAACTTCGCTTAAATTGGTTAATAGTTTGTTGAAACTCAATAGGAAGAAATGAAATACAGTTGAAATTCAGTTGATTATTATTTGTTTTAATATGCCTAATATAAATAATTTCACATAAATTCAAAACACAAAATATGAAACATAAAAATAATAGCAAACTAATTGAAGCTTTTGGTAAAGAATTGTTAGACAAAATATTGCAATGCCAGATTTTTGAAATACCAGCAGGAACAAGAACTAAAAAACCGAAAGATTATTCAGTTGAGTTTATTCCAATAGTTATAGAAGGAGTAGTGCATGCTATACAAAAAGATAGTTTTAGTAACGATGTTTTGGTTTATGATATTAAACCTGCACAAAGTTGTATTATTTCTATAAATTCTACTTTTACAAATAATCCTATTATTTTGGAAAGTTATGCTCCTGTGGATACAAAATTAGTATTAGTACCCAAAGAAATGTCGTTAAAATGGTTTGACGAATATCCAAAATGGCGAAATTTTGTAATGGGGCTTTATACAAAAAGACTAAACGAACTTGTTAAGCAACATAATACTGTGTCGGAACAAAAAGTAGCAATTGAAGATCAAAATCAAAAAATGACAGATAGTATTAATTACGCAAAACGAATTCAGGAAGCGGTTTTTCCTGCCGAACACTTCATAACAGACGAAGGTTGGGAGCATTTTATTTTCTTTAAACCAAGAGATATTGTAAGTGGCGATTTTTATTGGATAGCCAAAGAAGATGATAAAATTATTATTGTAGCTGCTGATGCTACGGGGCATGGAGTTCCAGGTGCTTTTATGAGTATGCTCGGAATTGCGTTTCTTAACGAAATAAAGGAGTCGATTATGGATGATAAATTATCTTCAAGTCAAATTTTAGAACAATTGAGAGCCAAAGTTAAAAACGCATTAAAACAAACTGGCAAAATGAACGAAGCAAGAGACGGAATGGACGTGGCACTTTGTATTATTGATACCGAAACAAATATATTGCAATTTTCGGGAGCTCACAACCCCTTATATATTATCAAAAAAATTGATGGAGAAAAAAGTTTGATTACTCTTAAAGCAGAACGTCAACCAATTGGGATTCATATTAAAGAACGTCCTTTTACTACTACAAATTTTCAGCTCGAAGAAAACGATGCTATTTATATGTTTTCAGACGGTTTTGCCGACCAATTTAATGGAAAAACTGGAGAGAAATTCAAATCAAGAAGATTTAAAGAATTGCTTAAATCGGTTTCGGATAAAAAAATGAAAGAACAAAAACAAATTCTTATAGAAACTTTTAACGATTGGAAAGAAGGAACATTTCAGATTGATGATGTGTTGGTTATGGGTGTGAAAATTTAATAATAGATATAGGGTACTCCTAAAAACCCTAAACTCTGCGTTGTACAAAATTATTAAAACACTCATTTACAGGAGTAAACTCAAACTTTAATAATTTTGAAAGCCTTGATTTTTGAGTTTTTTTTAGGAGTACCCATTATTAACAATATTTGAGCTTTATGGACAAAATTATTGGAGGGATTATAGTAGCAGCACTAATGGTGTTTCTTATCTATATGGTATTTAGAAATCCCAGAAAAAATAAATGGAAAAAACCAACTACTGATTTTCCCAAAAATTGGAGATTAATACTTGTAGAAAAAATAGGTTTTTATAATGGTTTGAATGCAGAAGAAAAAAAACTTTTTGAATTTAAAATACAAGAATTTTTATTAAATTGTAGAGTAACAGGAATTAAAACATCTGTAAACGAAACAGATAGATTATTAATTGCGGCAAGTGCAGTAATTCCAATTTTTGCTTTTCCTGATTGGAAATATTCTAATATTTACGAAATATTATTGTATCCCGATAAATTTAATCAAGATTTTGAAACATCAGGAGGTAGTCGTTCTATACTTGGAATGGTTGGTACGGGATACATGGAGGGCAAAATGATTTTGTCTAAAAAAGCGTTGTATCACGGTTTTAGAAATGAAACAGATAAAAAAAATACCGCTATTCACGAATTTGTACATTTGATTGATAAAAGCGATGGCAAAATTGATGGAATACCTGAGCTGTTGCTCGAAAAACAATATGTTATACCTTGGATAGATTTGATAAAACAAAAAATAGATGAAATATATGAAAAAAAATCGGATATAAATCCTTATGGTGCAACAAATAAAGCGGAATTTTTTGCTGTTATTAGCGAATATTTTTTTGAACGTCCAAAACTCCTAAAACGCAAACACCCAGAATTATACAAACTGTTAGAAGAGATTTTTAACCAAGATATGACAAAAAAAATAGGTAAAAGCAAATCTATAAGAATTGGGCGAAATGATAAATGTCCGTGTGGCAGTGGCGAAAAATTTAAAAAATGTTGTGGGAAATAAAAAACTATTTTTAAGCTTTAAAATGAAATATTTTCTTTTTTTTTTTTCTTAATACTAAAAAGTTGTACGCAAGAAAATAATTTTAAACTATTTGAAATTGTTGAAGATAAAATCGTTTTAAACAAACAAGGAAAATTTATAATAAACAGTCAAAAAAAGAAAAAGCTATTTTATAATAATATTAAACGCATTTGGTCAGAACAAACAAATATTTAATATTCAATATAATAACTTAAATTAAAAATGAAAATACATATTTTCAGTGGCAAACTCAAACTGTAAGAATTTTGAAATATTTGATTTTTAAAAATATCAATTTAAATTTTAACATATCTTATTCTACTTCATTATCGTAATTTTTTTTATTATAATTTTTTCATTTATAATTATTTTAAGAAAATAAATACCATTAGAAAAGACCGATGTATTAATTTGTAAATTATTGTTATTTTCAAATTTATAATCTGTTATTTTTTTTTCTCTTCCAAAAATATCGCTTAAATAAAGTTCAATAGAATTATTTAATATCTGTAACTGAACTAAATCAATTATTAAATAATTACTTGCAGGGTTAGGATAAATATTAATATCAGTTTTATCTGTAAGAGTTGGAATTGAGATTTCGTAATCAGTTAATTCTCCAAGACAATTAAAATTTTCGTTTAAGCATATTAGGTCATAAATAATTGTTTTATCTTCATTTACATTTGTTATAATAAAATTATCTCCATCGTATGCCCCCTCTCCCATTCCACTTCCAATAAATGTAATGTTGTCGTAATTATCATACATTAAATCATTACTCCAACTCGCAGCACCAAAATCTCCTGCAAACAAAACAACATTGTTTGATAAATTATGAAATAATGGTTCTATTTCTGTCCAAAAATTTATTTCATCAGCTCTTCCTGCAAAACTATTTGGTTTTATATTATGGTAAGTATTATCATTCTCCCACCACAATTCTTGATGGAAAAAAACAAAAATATTATTTGTAGAATTATTGTTTGCTTCTACTGTTGTCTGTAGAAATATCAACTGTTCATTAGAAATATTCCAATTGTCAATATTCGGATCTAAAACTATAAATAAATCATTTTCATAAGTAAAACTATAATATGTAGCTCCATATCTACTTTCAAATAATGGTCTATCTTCCATGTCATGATTACCTACTGCAAAATATACAGGTAAACAAAGCTCTTCAATATCTACATCAATCTCGTCCCAATCTTGTGCTATAGGATTGGGAGAAACTACATCTCCTGTTAACACTCCAAAAACAATTTCATCTCTACTTTTAATATATTCAAATTTTTCTTTGAAAGGAGGGTGAAATCCAATATTATTT
>JAOZTW010000953.1 GCA_029938985.1 Bacteroidales bacterium
AATTATGATTTTTACATATTCTTGTTTATCTTTCACATAATCAGATATAATAACTTTTACATTTCCTCCTTCATTAGTGTATTTAACGGCATTGGTTAACAAATTATGTAAAATTGAGCTAAACATATTTTGGTCTGCAAATTTTTTTTTTTGTTACTTGTGTATAAAATTGAAAGAGGTTTTTTTTTCAGTAAAAACAAATTATTAATTGAATTCTTTAAGTTTTTAATGAAACTAATAATTTGAATTTCTTGCTTTTCAACTGCAATTTTATCGGTCTGATAGCGTGCCCAGGTTAGTAGGCTTTCGAATAAGTTTGATGCTTGTTTAGAAGCAACATATATTTGCTCAACAAATTCCTCAATTTTTTCTTTTTCCCATTTTTTTATATTTGGTTTTAAAAAATTAGAAAGTCCAACTATATTAGAAATAGGGGTTTCGTAAGTCGTGTGAAATAAAGAAAAAAAATTTATCTTTTGTGTTGTTTGCTTCTTGTAATTTTTTTTCATTATTTAATATTTTATCTTCATATAATTTTCTATCTATCGCATTTGAAATAATACTAAGTACCCATACAAAAGTTTTTACACTTTTGTATTTCTTTAATCTATTGATTTATAATTACATAATTGTATCATTGAACCATTGAATAATTGAATAATTGTATCATTCCTTACATATCGTTTTAAATAAATTAATCTCTCTTACTCGCCATTTTTTAGCATCCATTCTATTGACTATTGCGAAATAACCAATGTCTTTATTATCAATGATAAATGGAAAAAGCAAAATGTTTTTCACTTGATAACTTTTGAGAATATTCAAAGTTTCACCGTAAAAATAATTATTAAAGTTTTCCGATTTTATTAATTTATTTTTATTCTTAAATATAGCATGATTTTATAACATAGAATGATAAAGATATTTTTTTGAAAATATTTATTTTTAATAGATGTCCAAATGTTTACGATAATTATTTATTTTCTGAAGAATAACAATACTGTTCAAATTTAAAGACTTACCAATTGATTGAATACTTTTATCCAATTTTTTATCAAACTGAATATCTGTGGTGAAAATTTTTGCAACATTTGAAATAATATTTTGATAATTAAAAAAATTTAGAATCTGTTTCTCGTCTTTCTTTTTGTCAGTAATATCATAAGAAATTTCCAAAATAACTTTTCGTTCCTTGTAGTAAATAATTTTTGAATGAATTTCATACCAAGTTTTTTTATCACGACTGGGAACTTCCCATACAAAATCTTTATTCTTTCTTAAACGGTTGTCAAATAACAATTTAGTACAAAACACACAAATTTATTTTTTTTTATAATGCAAAAAAGTCCGGCATTGTTCTCCTATTTTATTACCATAAATTTTGTTAGCTTTTTTATTTAAATATAAAACTTCGTGTGTTTCAAAATCAATAATTACCACCAAAGCTTCTATGTTGTCTAAAATTAAATCTGAAATTTCGTTCATAGTAGTTTGCGTTTCGCTAATTAAAAATGTAGTTTTTAAAATTCAATTTTTGGAGTAATT
>JAOZTW010000388.1 GCA_029938985.1 Bacteroidales bacterium
AGTCTGAATTTTAACACTTAAAATACTTTAGGTACTTACGTCTTAATACAGTAGAATGGGCTTAGTTATTTTTTCTTTTTCACTAAGGTAATTGGCACCGTAAAAAATGCCAAGAAATAAACAAAAAAGATATTAAAATATGAGAAAAAACTTAATAAATTTACTTTTAAAAAAATATTTGTATTAAATTTATAACTTAAAACTATGAATACTAATTGTTTATTTTTATACCCCAAAAATCAATTTTTATTTTAAATCATTATTTCTACTTTTGTCAATAATTTTATCCTATTTAGATAAAAAAATTTATTATATCAGAATATTATTTATTATTTTGTTAAAAAAAATACTAATATGAAAAAATACATATTTACCGAAAAAAAAGATACAAGATCTGGGTTTGGAGATGGTTTATACGAAGTGGCTAAAAACAACACAAATATAGTAGCATTATGTGCCGATTTAGCTGGTTCGGTAAAGATGAGTAAATTTGCTGATGAATTTCCTGAACGTTTTTTTCAAGCTGGAGTTGCAGAAGCTAATATGGTTAGCATGGCTGCGGGATTAACTATTGGTGGAAAAATTGCTTTTGCAGGAACATTTGCTGCTTTTGCTTCGGGTAGAGTGTACGATCAATTGAGAGTTTCTGTTGCATATTCTAACAAAAACGTAAAAATAGCTGCCTCACATTCAGGTATATCGCTTGGAGAAGATGGTGCTTCACATCAAATTATGGAAGATATTGCTTTAATGAGAGCTTTACCAAACATGGTGGTTATTAATCCTTGCGATTATAATCAAACAAAAGCTGCTACAATAGCTGCGGCAAAATACTATGGACCTGTTTACTTGCGTTTTGGACGACCAAAAGTCCCTAATTTTACGCCAGTAGATCAAGAATTTGAAATTGGAAAAGCAGTTGTAATGAAAGAAGGCACAGATGTAACCATTATTGCCACAGGTCATTTAGTTAGTAGAGCTATTGAAGCAACTGAAAAATTGGAAGAAAAAGGCATATCTGTTGAATTAATTAATATTCACACAATAAAACCTTTAGACGAAGAGGCTATTCTTAAATCAGTGGCAAAAACCAGAGCAGTAGTAACAGCCGAAGAGCATGTAATGAATGGTGGACTTGGAGATGCTGTGGCACAATTACTTGCTTTAAATAATCCAACTCCAATGGAAATGGTTGCAATGAAAAATGAATTTGGAGAAAGTGGAACTTACGAAGAGTTGTTCGTAAAATATGGATTAGAAGCAGTAAATGTGGTAGAAGCTACCGAAAAAGTATTAAAACGAAAATAATAATTATTTATGTTAGATAAGGTAAGAAAAATATTTCCAAATATTGATAATTTCAATATATTTGAAGGAGTGATTGACCCTGAAACACAGGTTGAATATTTTGAATATGTAATTAACAATAGAAAAAAAATTGACGAAGAAGAGATAGTTAAAAATAAAGACAAAATTTTTGAACCAGATACAAGCATTGAAGAGAAAAAAAAACTAATCGCAAATTTAGCTAAAATTGCAGAGGTTGAAGTTTATAGAACTTTGGAAAAATATTCAAAAAATCCAGATGAGGAACTCAAAAATTGGATAGTAATTGCTTTGCAAGAAAACAAAGCATTTCTAAAAAGTACTCTATTAGAAGAAAAACATATTTTTATTTCCACAGGTTTGGGAGGTTCTGGGTCTTGTTTAAGATATTTTATAGTGCTAATAACGAGAGAACAAAAAGAATTATTAGAAATACAGAAGAAAATTATTAAAAGCGAACTTAAATTTTACTTAAATAATAATGAAAGTAAATTTGAAAAAGTAGAGTTTGGAAAATATTTTGCAACTGTTCTTACATTAATTCCTTTAAAAATTTCAGTACAAAAAATTTTTAATAAAATAATTAAGGAAATTAATCAAATTGGAGATTTTATGTCGGAAGATTATATAATTTCTAATGTGAAATCACATAGTGTTTCCGAAACCGACGAACTTATTTCAAGGATAATTAAAGAGGCTAAAAATAATAAATTTGAAAAACGCTTAGATTAGGCATATTAAAACAAACTATTAACGATTTAAACTTGTTCTTTTTGCTTTTTACTTCTTCAAAAAAATATGCAAATATCCTGACATTATTATATTTATTGAATTATTAGAAACAAAAATAAGTTCATTTAAAATTATGGCGTTTTTCACGAGTGTTAAGTTCAAGGCTTTTTTGAAATATTAGAATTAAAGTTTACCTTTGTAAATGAGTATTTTAATATTTCAAAAGTAACGAAGAAATTGATACTCGTGAAAAATGCCAAAATTATCAATTATTTATTTTAATATGCCTTATAATATTTTAATTTTGAAATTTAATCTCCTTCTGTGGCAAAATTCTTAATATGTTATCTATAAAATTTCTTAAAGCGGGTTTCATTTTAACAAAGATACAAAAATTTAAAAAATAAAAAATAAAATTATGAAAAAAACAATACCAATTTTGTTATGTATTTTTCTGTTTATGAGTACAAATGCTCAAATTAAAGTAGAAAAATCAAAAGAAGTAATAGTTGTATTGGGGCGAAAATATTTTATACATTCAGTTAAAAAAGGAGAGACCTTACACAGTATAAGCAATGTTTATGAAGTATCGCAAGATCAGGTAATTTTAATTAATAATGAAGAAGTTAAAAACTTAAAATCAGATGATATTTTAAAAATACCAATTATTGATAAAAATTATAAAAAAATTTCTTCGATTGAAATAACTTTTACTGAATATGTTGTAGGAAAAAAGGAGTCTTTATATTCAATAGCAAAACGGCATAATGTAACCGAACAAGATATAATAAAATACAACCCCAAGGTAGCAAAAGGTGTAAAGAAAAAGCAAATTTTAAAAATTCCAGTTTTTAATCAAATAGAAATAAAAGCAGAAGATGACTTTTTTATTTATCATCAAGTAAAACAAGGTGAAACAATTAATTCAATTATAAAAAAATATAATATTACAAAGAAACAACTTGTACTGATGAACCCAGAAACAGAAAAGAAATTAGAAGTTGGAAAAGTATTAAGTATTCCTAAAAAAGAACTTACCGAACTTGAATTTCTGATAATATCTGGTAACGAATCTCAAATTCCTGATTTAATAAATGTTGACCCATTATATTTTACTGACCCGTCGTGCAAACCTTGTTCCGAATTTATGTACTCTGAAAATAAGG
Source organism: Bacteroidales bacterium (assembly GCA_029938985.1). Classification (GTDB taxonomy): domain Bacteria; phylum Bacteroidota; class Bacteroidia; order Bacteroidales; family JAOZQN01; genus JAOZQN01. The sequence goes on from JAOZTW010000388.1 coordinate 3,225, forward strand.
TTTTTAAAGTAGCATTATTAATTCCTTTTTTCGTTGATTTAAACTATACAAAAAGTTTTAATGTAATAGAAGAACCAGATAAGCTCAATTATTATAAAAATTCGGAATTGTTTTTTCACTTCTACGAAGGTGCATTACTCGCTGTTAATGAAATGCGTAGATTAGGTTTATCTATTGATTTACATGTTTACGATACGCAAAACGATTCTGCCACTGTGGCTAATATTTTTTCGAAATATGAGATGAAAAATATGGATTTAATTATTGGACCTATTTATTCTAATAATATTGATATTGTAGCAAATTTTGCAAACGAAAATAGAATAAATGTAGTTTTGCCTGTTTCCAAAAAAACTGAACATTTGAAAGAAAACCCTTTTTTATTCCAAGTAAATCCATCAAACAACATGCTGATAAAAAATACAACCGAATATTTTACCGATTACTACGATTCAAGTTTGGTTGTTATTCATGGAAGCAAAGAAAAAGAAATGGAATTATTGGAAGTTTATCGAAAAAATTTGATAAACACTTTTTTTCAAAACACTGATTTAGATACAATAGCATTAAAAGACGTTATGTATAATAAAGATGGCATGAAGGGGGTAAGAGGGGCGTTAAAAAAAGAACAAAGCAATATTGTTTTTATTCCTTCTACCAACGAAGTTTTTGTTTCAAATGTTTTAAATCAATTAAATACATTGGTAAGTATTGAGAAATATAAAATTACCGTTTATGGAATGCCAGCTTGGGAGGCTTTTAATGATTTAGAATTAGTTTTTTTTGAAAACCTTGATATTCATTATCCTTCACCCAGTTATATAGATGACAAAGATTGGCAAGTCGAAAAATTTAATACAGATTTTCGTACCACTTTTAACGGCGAACCGTCTGTTTTTAGTTATCAAGGCTATGATGTTACGCTTTATTTTCTTACTGCTCTTAAACGTTATGGAAAATATTTTCAATTTTGTATAAGCGATAAAGATATGGAGCCAAGTCCTCAAGGATTGTCCCTAAAATTTGATTTTAAACGAGTTGATAAACATGGTGGATTTGAAAATAATGGTGGGTATTTATTACATTTTGATAAAAAATTAGATTTGAAAAAATTGGAGAAATGATAAAACGAGTTTTAATTATTATTATATTTTTAAATATTTGTAGCATTACGTTTTCTCAATTAACTAATTATTATATTATTCCAACACAAACAAAACATCATTTTACTTTTAGAACCTGTTGTTTTTGCAGGAATGTTAATACCATTTACTTATAAATTTGTACATGACCGTATTCAACAAGCAATTTACAACGAAATTATGGAGACTGATAAAAATATTTTTCATTTACAAATCGGAAGACTTCTAATTGATGATAACATTCCTGATAAAAATAATATATATATTAAGAACCAAACTGATAAAATTGGCACTGGTTCAGTTAAATTCTTATTGTATAATTTTGATATTTAATTAATTACACAGTTCAAAATAATATTATTTATTTTTTGTAGAACTCATTAAACTATTAAATAACAGAATACTAATGAATTCTATTTTAATTTTTTTCGATTTAATTTTGGAAAATTAAATTTTTTTTCTTGATTTTGCAAAAAAAAATAAATTATTATTATGTTAGAAAACACACACATTTGTCCCACTTGTAAAAGTGAAAATCATCGTATATTAAAAACTTATGTTACCAAAACATACGGACTTCCCTCTGCTGGTGCGAGCTTGTAGCTCGTATTCAAGCTATTATAATAAATCAATGTTAATTACAGTTTCTTTGTTTGTGTAGTTTTTTGCACTGCTATACAGGTTGATACGAGCTACAAGTTCGCACCAATAGGGGCAAATGTTGTGTGCATACTATTCTTTAGCAATGTCCGATATTTCAGTATAACGTTTATAATTTTCTATTTCTTTAAAAAAATTGGTTTTCCTTTTTTAAAAACTGTTATAAGTACCCATACAAAAGTTTTTACACATTTGTATTTCTTTAATGAACTGGTATATAGTTATTTAATTGTATCATTGAACCTTTGAATAATTGTATCATTCCTTATCAATATTTTTCGGATAATACTTGCCTGCCACTTTTGCTTCTTTTGAGTTTTCTCCCATAAAAAAATACTCATATTTACTACCCCATATTTGTTGTAAGGTATCACTTTATTATATTTATGTACTAAAGTTTTTGTGTTCATTTTATGATGATTATCAATGATTTGTAAAAATCAA
>JAOZTW010000389.1 GCA_029938985.1 Bacteroidales bacterium
AAATAAAAATAACATCGCTTAAATTGGTTAATTATTTATTTTAATATGCCTTATGAAAAACGCCTATCATTCCTTACATTAAGATATTACAATCATGAAGTCTATAAAAATAAAAAATCTACGAAGTATAAAAAACAGCGAAAACATTGAATTAAGTGCTTTAAATATTTTGTTAGGACAAAACAGCTCTGGTAAAAGTACTTTTTTGAGATTATTTCCTTTATTAAAACAAAGTATTGAAGCAAGAACAAGGGGTCCGATATTATGGTATGGTGATTATGTTGATTTTGGCGATTTTAATATAGCAGTCAGTAAAGGAGAAAATGAAATGTCTTTTGAATTTGAATTTCAGATACCTGCCTCAAAAATGCAACGTAGATATTATAATCCAAGATTTTTGTACAATCTTTTAGAAGATACAAATTTTATTTTGACATTAACAATGAAAAGTGGTGGCGAAAATAAAACTTTTATTAGCCAATTAATACTTTCTTTTTTTGACCAAAAAACAGAAATATCATTTGATGCCAATGGTAAAATAATTAGTTACTTAATTAACAACGAGGATTTTACAAATATGATGAAAAATAAAGTAGCAATTTTGCGTAATGGCATTATTCCAACTTTATTTGTTCCTTTAGAAGAAAATCGTTTACCAAAGAAGGATTATGATGTTCTAAATGAGCTAAAAAAATTTCTTAAACAAAGATTAAGAGCAAATACAAGTGAAAATAAAATTGAAAATATTATTGCCAATTCAGGAATTGGTTCAGATAAATATTTTTACGAAAATTTACTTGAAAATTCGAATAAATACCCATCAACATGGGGAAAAATAATAAAAAAATGGGATTTAAAATCAAGTGATTTTATTAAATATAAAAATTTGATTATTGTATTAAAATATCAACGATTGCTTACTATGGTTGATGACTATTTAGTAACAGCGATTAGCAATTTTCATTATATAAAGCCACTTAGAGCTACCGCAGAACGCTATTACAGACGACAAGATTTGGCTGTAGCCACAGTTGATGCACAAGGAAGTAATCTTGCAATGTTTATTGATAATTTAACACCAAAAAAACGAAACGAATTTCAAGAGTGGATAAAAAAAACATTTGGTTTTTACCCTGTAATAAAGACAGTTGAACGACATGTATCTATAAGATTAATTGACGCAAAAACCAATAACGATTTTAACATTACAGACAAAGGATTTGGATTTTCTCAAATTCTACCTATTATTACTCAATTATGGTCTATAATATATGAAAGCAATATAAATAGACAGCGATTTAATGTTCCTATTTTTCTTGCTATAGAACAACCCGAACTACATTTACACCCTGCTTTACAGGCTAAATTGATTGATAGCTTTATTGAAACGATTAAACTTGCAAAGGAAAAAGGAGTAGAACTTAAATTAATTCTTGAAACACATAGTCAAACAATAGTTAATTATATTGGACATAAAATAGCAGACAACGATTTTTCAGAAAAAGAAGTTTCTATTGTATTATTTGAATTTCAAGAAAATACAAATAATAGTTTTGTTAAACAAAGTAATTATAATAAGCAAGGTTTTCTTGAAAATTGGCCAATAGGATTTTTTGAACCCAAATAAAAATTAAATATGCTATTCTATATACCACCAAAAATAATTTCTTCACTAATTGAAAATTCTAATAATAAAAAAATTATTGAAGCTATTGATAATTTAGCTTTTTCAAGACGAAATGGTTATCATTTATTAACAGCTGAATACAGTGATTTAAAATTCTTAAAAAAATTTGAGAAATTAGAACGAAAAACACTTTCAGTTTTTAGTAATTTATTTCAGACATGGTCTGAAATAGGAAATTTTAAAAACCAATTCAAAACCTATGTTGAAATTGTGCTTGCGCCAGACGTACTTAAAATAAAAAAAGAAAATGGAACAAAAATAATTTATCTTTCTATTGATTATATTCAAAATTTTGATTTGTTGAATAAAACAAAAATATTGGCTGAAAACCAAGGAGAAATAGATTTTTATATCTTTATAAGTAATCTTTATAAAAACAAAAATGGATTCAAACATATCTCATTAAATTATAATCTTCTAATGGGAGGTGGTGATACTACAGCTCCTGTATTTAAAACAGAAATAACTCAAAAACAATCATTTTGTTTATGTTTTGCAGACAAAGATATAGAGTATCCTAATTGTAAAATTGGTTCAACATTAAAGAAAATTGAAATTGAAAATGAGAAATCAACCCCGTTATGCGAATTATTAGCTATTGATGTTAATGAAATAGAAAATCTTATCCCTTTAAAACTACTGAAAAAAGCTTGTCTTGATACTAATCATAAAAAAGGTTATGAATTTGTTGAGAAAATGAAAGAAGCAGATTTAGATGAATATATTAAATATTTGGATTTTAAAAAAGGTATTTCTTTGAAAAAATTTGTTGAGTTAAAAAACATAAAATATTTACAATTTTTAAAAGAGATTATAATAAAAACAGATTTATTATCAGAAACAAATTTTGACGAATATAGAAAATTTATTGAAACGGAATTAAATAATTCTTTTAAAAAAATTAAAGAGAAAAAATCTAAAAATGAACATATTGTAGATTTTTTTAATAATACAAATTTAATATATGGAATGGGCGATAAATTATTAAATAGGATAATTAACGGAAACTTAAATGATGAAATTATTAAAGAAAGTGATTTATTACAATTTCAATTGAAAGAATGGATTAAAATAGGTGAATATATAACATTCTGGACTTGTGGTGGTTCACATCTGGTAAGTTCATAATTTTAAGTATTTATCTTTTTTGAATTGTATTATACTCACAATTACTAAAAAAGTTGACTTCCTAAAGTAAGACGATAAAATTAGTACAAAGCATCCGCTCTTTACACTAATTTTATTGTCCAATTTTAAGGTGTAAACCAATTCCTAATTTCTAATTCAACTTACCATTTTTAATTTCTAAAACTCTTGATTTAAAATTATTTAACAAACTATAATTGTGAGTTGCAAAAATAACAGTACTACCTTGTTGCGAGCATTTATACAGTAAATTTGCAATCTCTTTTGCCGCTTCAGTATCTAAGTTCCCAGTTGGTTCGTCGGCAATTATCAGTTTTGGATTGTTCAAAATAGCTCTTGCAATAACAACTCTTTGTTGCTCGCCTCCCGATAATTGATACGGCATAGAATTTTTTTTATCACTAATTTTCATTTGTTCCAAAACTTCATTTATCCTTTGGTCTATTTCATTTTTATTTTTCCAATTTGTAACTTCTAAAACAAATTTTAAATTATCATAAACATTTCTATCCATAAGTAAGTTAAAATCTTGAAAAATTATTCCTATTTGTCGTCTTAAAGAAGGAATATTTTTTTGCTTAATCTTATTTATTGCAAATTTAATTACATCTGCACTACCTTGATATATAGGTAATTCAGCATACATTGTTTTTAACAAACTGGTTTTTCCACACCCCACTTTGCCTATTAAAAACACAAATTCTCCAGCAGATAAACGAAAATTAATATTTTCTAATATCTTTTTATTATTGTTAAATATTGAAACATCTTTATAATCAATAATATAATTTTCAGTCATAATTATTCAAATTTTTGTAAAACACCGTATTCAACTAAGTTCATGCGATTTATAATAATATTGCTTTCTGTTTGCAGATTTAATTCCGAAAGTTTTCCCGACTGTCTTTTAAAATTTACGTGTAAAATTAGAGCAAAATTATTGTCTCTAATCTGAACAAAATCAGGGATTTTATTTGTTCCTTTGGTCTTTAAAAAATACATACAAATTTAATTTTATATATTAATATCTATATTTTTTTTTAATAAAAAATATAGATTATATTAGCGGTCAAAATTAATAATAATTTTTGAAATATTAAATAATTTTCATTTTATGAAAAAGATTCTAATTATTGGAGCAGGATTATCCACTACATCTCTAATTAACTATTTGAAAGACAATTCAGAAGAGTATAATTGGAAATTAACTGTTGGAGATTATAATCTAAAAAGGGCCCAAGAAAAAGTAAATAATCATAAAAATTGTGAAGCTATCAAGTTTGATATTTACAATGTAGAGCAGAAGAAACAAGAAATAGGTAAAGCAGATTTAGTTGTTTCGATGCTACCAGCTCGAATGCACATTATGGTTGCAGAAACCTGTTTGGAACTAAATAAAGACATGGTTACAGCTTCTTATGTTTCAAATGAGTTAAAGGAACTTAATGAGCAGGCGAAGCAAAAAGGGCTTATCTTTTTGAATGAAGTAGGTGTTGACCCAGGAATAGACCACATGTCAACAATGGAAGTTATTGATAGGGTTAAATCTGCTGGCGGAGAAATGCTTTCATTTCGCTCATATACAGGAGGGTTGGTAGCTCAAAAATACGATAACAATCCTTGGAATTATAAATTTACATGGAATCCAAGAAATGTAGTTTTGGCAGGGCAAGGAACAGCACAAATTATTGTTAATGGGAAATACAAATATATACCTTACCATCAGCTTTTTAAACGTACAATTAGAATTAATGTTCTTGATGTAGGAGAATTTGAGGGATATTCAAATAGAGATTCGCTTGCTTATAGAAAAATTTATGGTTTAGACAATATTGGAACCATGGCGAGAGGAACTTTAAGAAGACCAGGTTTTTGCAAAGCTTGGAATTTGTTTGTACAACTCGGTTTAACCGAAGATACTTATACGCTTGAAGATTCTGAAAATATGTCTTACAGAGATTTTATTAACACATATTTACGTTACGAAGAAAATATTTGTGTAGAAGAAAAATTATGTAAATACTTGGATATAAATCCAGATTCATATCCTGTTTATTTATTAAGATGGCTTGGTATTTTTTCAGAAAAAAAGATTGGACTAAAAAATGCAACACCTGCCCAAATATTACAACAGCTTCTTGAAGAGAAATGGTCGTTAGATGCAGGTGATAAAGATATGCTTGTTATGCAACATCAATTTGGTTATAAAATTGATGGAAAAGTTAAAACAATCAGTTCTTCAATGGTTTACGAAGGAAAAGATAGTAAAAATACAGCAATGGCAATTACAGTAGGTTTGCCAACTGCAATAGCTACAAAAATGATTTTAACTGGAAAAATTAAAATCAAAGGAGTACATATACCTGTAATTAAAGAAATATACGAACCAATTCTGGAGGAACTTAAAGAACATGGAATTGAGTTTATAGAAGAAGAAATATAAAAAGAAAGGGCGTTTTTTACGAGTATAAATTTCTTCGTTACTTTTGAAATATTAAAATGATCATTTACAAAGGTAAACTTTAATTCTAATATTTCCAAAAAGCCTTGAACTTGACACTCGTTAAAAACGCCAAAAATAATTAAGGCATATTAAAATAAATAATTAACCAATTTAAGCGATGTTATTTTTAT
>JAOZTW010000954.1 GCA_029938985.1 Bacteroidales bacterium
TGAACAGTGTCGTTAAAATTTACTGAGCATGGTGGTTTTTTGCCTCGTCCTGTAAACATACAAATTAGCACACAAAAAATGTTAGAACCAACTCTCACTTATTTAGAGACTGGAATTTTGGAAGAGCAAGGCAATAAGAACAGCATAATAGAACAGGGCGAACTTATTTTGGCAACAGTATTGATACAAAATAGAGGGCAAGGCGACGCAAATGATGTTTCGTATAGTATTGAAGGAATAGAAACTGGAATTATTTTAACAAAAACAAATGAGTATCCCAAAAGCCAAAATATTGGTACAATAAAACCCAACGAGTCGAGAAAAATACAATTTGCATTTTCTATTACCTGGGGTTACGAAGGTAGCGATAATTTGCCAATAAAAATTAGATTGTCGGAAAGCAAAGGCAGGTTTGGTGGTACTTATAATCTTAATCTTAAGCTAAAAGAACAGAATCTTGCTGCTACCGATTTAAAAATTGATGGCAATTACAATGAGGCAACAGAAATAACAGATGCAAGTCTTACTTCTGATATTGACAAAAACATTCCTACTTGTAGTAAAAAACATAAAAATAGATTTGCCCTAATAATTGGTAACGAGTATTATGTGAAAAACAATGGTTTAGATTCCGATGTTCCTTTTGCTATCAACGACGCTTTGGTTTTTAAAAAATATGCTATCAATACTTTTGGTATTCCCGAAGGTAATATAATATACCTGAACAATGGCACTGCTACACAAATGAAAAATGAAATTAAAAATTTTGTTGGTTTGATGGCTATAAATTCGTTGGAAAGAGAATTTTATGTTTATTATGCAGGACATGGTTATCACAACGACAATAAAGATGCTTACCTAATGCCTGTTGATGTAAAATCTACAAACATGGACGATGCAATAAAACTTGCCGACTTTTATAAAACTCTTGCCAAACATCCAACCAAAAGTACAACAGTTTTTTTGGACGCATGTTTTAGTGGAGGAGGTAGAGATGGTGCATTGGTAGAAGCAAGAAGTGGTATAAAGTTAAAAGCCAACGATGTTAAAATTGAAAGTAATCTTGTTGTTTTTGCTGCCAGCTCAGGCAAACAGGTATCTAAACCTTTCAAAAAAGAAAAACACGGTCTTTTTACTTATTATTTACTCAAAAACATACAATCAAGCAACGGAAATATTACTTACGGAAATCTTGCAACGGGAATTATTAATGATGTAAAAACAAAATCATTGATTTTGCACAAAGAAGAACAAACACCAAAAGTAAATATTAGTCCAAAAGTAAAAGATAGCTGGGAAAATATGAAGTTTTAAAGTTGAGTAGAAATTCGGTTGAAAAATGCAACTCCAAGCTCCAGTTTGGAGAAACCAATGAAAGCTAACAATTGATGTTGCGACTATTCTACGTTTCTCCAAGCTGGAGCTCATTGCCGTCAGGTTAAGAGCTATTAGTCTGTACTACAGCCTATCCAATATTTATTTTTAGAAAATTAAAAAGTGGCTTTTTTTTAGACACTTCTCTACCCTTATGCCTCTTCACAA
>JAOZTW010000390.1 GCA_029938985.1 Bacteroidales bacterium
TAAAATCCTCATTTACAATAAGTAAACTGCGGTATTTAAAAAATAAAAATGCTTTATACTTTACACTTATGAAAAATGCCAAAGTTTTTAACAATAAAAAGAAATTTAAGGTGTAAACCAAATCCTAATTCCTAATTCAAAACATTACTTTTCATACAATAACATTGCCATAACTTTTCCATTATTAATCAAAAAAGATAAACTTAACAGTAATTTTTGGCTATTATGTTTAAAATTAGAATAATAATAATATGAAAAAAGTCATAAAATATTTACATTTATTGCTAAAATATTTATAATAATTAACAAATCAAATTAAAGATTTTTTATTTAGATACGTTAATGCAAGTCGTATCTTTCCGTAATCTACCTGTTCGTTAAGTTTTTCGTATATTGGTTTTAACTTATCTTTGTCTTCCATAACTTTCACAGTATCATATATTTTTCTCATTTCTGCTTTTGGCACAAGTTTAAATATATCAATATCGTTTCCATTATTAAAAGCCGTAGCAAGATGCGAAAAAATTGTTACCGATTTCAAGTCTCTTTTATTTGCTATCTCCTCAATAGAAAGTCCTTCTTTATAGTATTCGTAACTAACAATATATGTTGCACCACGTATTTTTACTCCCTCCAAGTCTTTCTCTTTCACAAAATCAATTATTTCTGTAACAAAGGAGTTTCCATAAGACGATATTTTGTGTTCACTTATTCCCGAAATTTGTTTTAACCCAGATAAAGATACTGGTTTGTTTTTGCTCAACTCTGTGAGCGTAGCATCGGTAAAAATAATATATGGAGGAACACCTTCGTGGTTTGCAATACGTTTTCTTAGCTTTCTTAATTTTTCAAATAGCTCATTAGTTGCTTGTTGGGGTTTGCTTATTGGTTTTGCTTTTTCAATACGTTGTTCTTTTTTATTTCTTAATTCGTCCGATTTTACTAATTTAACCTTTCCTTTATTAAAAAGCACTTTATTACTTGCCTCAGTCAGTTTTACAACATGGTTTTGGTCGTAAGCAATTTCTATATATCCTTGATTTAATAGCTGTAACAAAATTTGTTGCCAGTCATAATATCCTATTTCTCGTCCGCTACCATAAGTTTTTATCTTATTATAACCTTTTTCTATAATTTCTTGCCGACCTGAGCCTCGCAAAACATCAATAAGCATTCCCATCCCCACATTTTCGTTTAATCTATGCACAGCCGAGAGTGCTTTTTGCGAAATAATTGTTCCATCAAAATGTTTGGGAGGGTTTTTACAAACATCGCAATTACCGCAATCATCTGCAAGATGTTCACCAAAATAACTGAGTAGAATTTTTCGTCGGCAAGTTTGAGCCTCCGAAAATTCTTGCATTCTTTTTAATTTTGCTATTTCTACATCTTTATTTGTATGGGCTTGATTTTTTTCAATAAAATCACGATAAATCATTACATCTGCATAGCTGTAAAACATTAATGTGTCGCTATTTAAACCATCTCGCCCCGAACGTCCTATTTCTTGATAATAGTTTTCAATATTTTTTGGCATATTGTAATGAACAACCCAACGAACATTAGATTTATCTATTCCCATTCCAAAAGCAATGGTTGCACAAACAATTGATAGATTGTCGCTTATAAAATCTTCTTGAACCTGCGTCCTATCTTTCCTTGGCATTTTGGCATGATAAAAATTTGCATTCATGCCATGGTCTTGCAATTTTTTTGCTACCATCTCGGTTGATTTTCGACTCAAACAATATACTATACCCGACTGATTTTTTCTGTTTCTCACAAAAGAAACAATTTTTTGCATTCGTCCAATACCGGGTAAAACATTTAAACTTAAATTTTTACGATTAAACGAATCTACAAATTTAACTGGTTCGTCAAGTTTTAATTGTTTTATTATATCCCTTGAAGTTATTTTGTCGGCAGTTGCCGTTAATGCAATTATTGGGATTTGCGGATAATAATGTTTTAAAAATTTTAGCTTTTTATATTCAGGTCTAAAATCATGCCCCCATTGCGATATACAATGTGCCTCATCAATTGCAAAAAGGTTTACTTTAAGCTCTTGCAGTATATAATAAAAATTTTCGGTAAGAAGCCGTTCAGGAGAAATATACAATAATTTTATTTTCCCATCGGTCAAATCTATTTCTAATTGTTGTTGTTCTTTGCCTGTTTGCGAACTGTTTAAGTATGCCGCAGCTATTCCTGACGACTGCAAACCATCTACTTGGTCTTTCATTAAAGCAATCAATGGAGAAACAACAATTGTTAAGCCAGCTTGTAGTAAAGCAGGAATTTGAAACGTAATTGACTTGCCTCCACCTGTTGGCATTAGTACAAGACAGTCTTTTTTTCGCAAAACGGTTTTAATAATCTCCTCTTGCATTGGACGAAAACTATTGTATCCAAAGTATTTTTTTAGGATTTTTTTTGCTTCTTGCATAATCTAAATTTTTTGACAAAGATTAATTTTTTTTCTTAAATTACAAAATTTTTTTATTTTTATTTTCAAAAAAAAACTTATAATAAACATATATTCAATTAGATAATACAAAATGCTAATTGTGTGTAACATAAAACACATTTTATATAACAAACAACATGAAATATTTATAACACTCGTATAATCAAACGTTTAGAGAAAATGATATTGTAATGCAATATTCGCAATTGTAGTTAATAATCTGCGTGTTATGTTTATTTAAGTATTTTTTATTACAATTAGGTGATAACATTTATAACTTTTTTTTTATTAATTTTGAAATATATAAAAATGCAAAAATATAACTTTTGCTGTAAGTAGGTAATTATATATAAACGACACTTTTTTATAGGCTATTTTTGGCATTTTTTACGAGTATCAATTTCTTCGTTACTTTTGAAATATTAAAATGCTCATTTACAAAGGTAAACTTTAATTCTAATATTTCAAAAAAGTTCCTTGAACTTGACACTCGTGAAAAACGCCCTATTTTTGTATTAGGCAAGGAGTAAAATATTTGCATATTGCTTATTTGGTAATCTTTTACAACGAAGCATAATGTTAAAATTGACCTTAAAAAGTGATGTTTATTAATCATTAACTACTTATTTATTATTAACATTTAAAAAAATAAAAATTTATGAAAAAGTTAAGTATTATTTCAGTATCTTTGCTGATAGTTTTAAATTTATTAATTTTCAGTTGTAAACCTAAGTCTAATAAAGACAATAAAAACACATCTGATACAACCCAGCAAACAACAATGATTCCATTAGAAGATTTTTTTAAAAATCCAGAACAAACAGCATATCAAATTTCTCCAAACGGAGAATATTATTCTTTTATGTCGCCCTACAAAGATAGGTTAAATGTTTTTGTACAAAAAATTGGAGAAGCAGATGCGAAAAGAATAACAAGTTCTACTGTAAGAAATATTGGTGGTTACTTTTGGACAAACAACAGCAAAATATTATATTTGCAAGACACAGGAGGAGATGAAAACCAGAGACTTTATGGTGTAAATATTGATGGTACAGATTCAATATGTTATACTAATTTTGAAGGAGTAAAAACACAGATTATTGACAACTTGGTTGAAATACCAAACGAAATTATTATTGGTATAAACAAAAGAAATCCTCAAATTTTTGATGCTTACAGACTCTTTTTAGACTCAGGAGAAATGGAAATGATAGCAGAAAATCCAGGAAACATACAAGGCTGGATTACAGACCACGAAGGCAAACTTAGAGCTGCTACAACAATAGATGGCACCAACACAAGTATATTGTATAGAGAAACGGAAGAAGACGAATGGCAAACTGTTATTGTTACCGATTTTAAAGAATCTTTTAATCCTCAATTTTTCACTTTTGACAACAAAAATTTTATTGGTGTTTCAAACATAGGACGTGATAAAGCTGCGGTAGTTGAATTTAATGTTGAGACTAAAAAAGAGACTGTTTTGTTTGAAAACAAAGATAATGATATTTCTTATGCAAGTTATTCCAAAAAAAGAAAAGTAATAACTGCTGCAATATATACATCTTGGAAAAAAGAAAGACATTTTTTTGATGATAAATTAAAAAAAGACTTTGAAATTATTGAAAAACAACTTGAAGGATACGAGATTGCAATTACGGGAAATACACGAAATGAGGACATATATATTGTTAGAACTTATAGCGATCGCTCACTTGGCACATATTATATATATGACACCGAAACTGAAAAACTTGATAAAATTGTTGATGTAAGTCCTTGGATTAACGAAAACGATATGGCAACCTGTTTCCCTGTGCAGTACAAAACACGTGATGGACTGAATATTCATGGATATTTAACTTTGCCAAAAGGTTTAAATTTAGAAACCGCCAAAAACCTACCTACTGTTATTAATCCACATGGTGGACCTTGGGCAAGAGACAGTTGGGGCTTTAATCCCGAAGTTCAATTTCTTGCAAATAGAGGTTATGCTGTTTTACAAATGAATTTTAGAGGCTCTGTGGGTTATGGAAGAGAGTTTTTGGAAAAATCGTTTAAGCAATGGGGACTTACTATGCAAGACGACATTACTGATGGTACAAATTGGTTGGTTGAAAAAGGAATTTCCGACCCCAAAAATATAGCAATCTATGGTGGTAGCTATGGTGGCTATGCTACTCTTATGGGACTTGTTAAAGAACCAAAATTATATGCAGCAGGTGTTGATTATGTGGGAGTTTCTAATATGTTTACTTTTATAAAAGCAGTTCCTGAATACTGGAAACCAATGCTTGATATGATGTATGAAATGATTGGAAATCCTGTTGCAGATAGCGTATATTTTAAACAAGTTTCGCCTGTTTATCATGTAGATAAAATTGTAGCACCACTGTTTGTGGCACAAGGTAAAAACGACCCAAGAGTAAATATTGAAGAATCAGACCAGATAGTAGATGCTATGAAAGCAAGAAATATAGATATAGAATATATGGTGAAAGACGACGAAGGTCATGGTTTTCATAATCAAGAAAATAAATTTGATTTTTATAGAGCTATGGAAAAGTTTCTTGCAAAACATCTTGATAATTAATTGTTCAGTACTTTGATAGTGCGATTATGTTTGAAAAAAGGATTAGGGAAAATGAAATAATAAATAGGTAATCATAAATAAACGACACTTTTTAAGAGGCTTTTTTTGTTTTTGGCAAAGCATAAAATATTTGCATATTGCTTATATGCTAATTTTTTATAACGAAACATAATGCTAAAATTGATCTTAAAAAGTGTCGTTTATTTATGGTTAACTACTTCAGTAAGGAATGATACAATTATTCAATGGTTCAATGTTACAATAATGTGATTGTAAACCAGCAGATTAAAGAAATACAAATGTGTATAAAACTTTTGTATGGGTACTTAGGTTGGTGTTAATAGTTTGTTGAATCTTAGTAGTAAGAAATTAAATACAGTTGAAATTCAGT
>JAOZTW010000391.1 GCA_029938985.1 Bacteroidales bacterium
ATGCTTTACATTGAGAAGTATTTCTTATTGCTTACTAATCATATTTTTAGCTATTTTTATTTGCTATTGCATATTAAAAAAATAATTTATTTATTTGCAGAGTATTAAACACTTACAAAGATTCCGCTTTTTTATACTCTAATTATTATACATAGGTACACAAAAGTAACATTATAAAAAAACAAATAATCAGAAATGTGAATCTGAAAAAATAAATTATTATGGAAAATATAGTTAAAAATAAAATAAAATTTGAAATTAACACAAGTAAAACAAAGGTGTTATTAATAGGGGTTTCGGAATACGCCGAAGATTCTACAATAAGTAATATTCCAAATATCAAACAAAATATAAAATTGTTTAAACAGGTTTTGCTTAATGTAGATATTATAGGAGTTCCAAAAGAAAACATTTTGATTTCTTTAAATGAAAGTAAGAAAAGCATTGAACGGAAATTAATTAATGTTGCACGAGAGACATATAATGAGGATTTTACATTGTTGGTATATTATACTGGACATGGAATTTTGAGTTCCGAAAATTTCAAATTATATCTTACTTCAAAAGAATCTTCAAAAGATTATTTGGAAACTGATAGTATTAATATTGACAGGTTTAGAGAGATATTAACTTATTCTCGGGCTGCGAGTAAAATCGTTATACTTGATGCCTGTCATAGTGGACAGATTCATAATACTATGAATAATATAGAATCAACACTTAATAGTGAGATTAAAAAATTTGAGGGTACATATATTATGACATCGGCGTCGGAAGATAATCCTTCGCTTTTTCCTCACAAAAACACAAAACAACCTACTTATTTTACAGCAAAAATGATTGATGTGTTTACTAATGGTGTTGAAAATGGAAAACCTTATATATCTATTCGTGATGTATATAGTGAAATTTACAAATGTTTTAAAAATCAAAATGGTTTACCTCTTCCACAGCAATCAATTTTTAAAGATGCTGATGGAATATTAGTTGCCAAAAATCAAAAGTTTGGTAAAAATAATTTTTCAAAAGAACATTTTAATTACGAGAATAAACGAGATAAAATGTTTGATAAAGATAAGAATAAAACCACTTTTTTGAGGCAAAAAAATTTTATTAATTTAAAGAAAGTTATTATTATTTCTTCTTCAATAATTATTTTGATTTCAGGAATAGTGTCATTTAATGTAATAAAAACAATAAATTCTAAAAACAATACTCCAATAGTTATTTCCTGTATTGCTATAAATGATACAATTGTAAAAAAACGAGAAGTTGTAAAAAAAGAAAAGCCGAATCCTGTTAATAATAAAGCTAATAATTATATTTATAATGCAAATATTTTATATGCCAACGGTGAGACAAACTATGATAAAGCTCTTAAATTATATATAAAAGCAAATAATACTTTGGGAGGAAATGAAAATGTTCAAAGAAAGATAAGGAATTTATCATCTGAGATTGACTCTATTTATAATCAATATTTGGAAAATGCCAAAATATATTTGCAAGCCGACGAAGGTAAACAAGAAGCATTAGATGCTTTAAATTACGCATTAATCTTAAAACCAAATGATACAGTAGCATTAAATAAAATAAAACAAATTGTAAATTAGAAATTAGGAATTGGTTTACACATTAAAATACAATTATTTATAAAAAACGACCAAATTTTGTTATGAAAACAAGTTTTCTGATACCTATAAAGTAGAACAACAAAATTTGTGTAAAGTGAAAACCGCTTTACGCATAATTGTATATGAGTCAAGTGTTCATACTTGACCCAAAAAAATGTTGAATATCAGTCCTATTCAATTTTACATGAGTCGTTCAATATTCATAAAAAGTGTCTTAAATCATTATATCTACACTGTCTGATTGCTTGTAATTTTCTGTATTACAGTAGGGACAAATATCAAATTTAGTAGGAATTTCTTCGCTACAATTTTTGCATTTTTCAAACTCCAATTTAGTAACCTTAGTAGCAGCAATATCCGTTTTTGCTGTTAAGTTGTTTGATGGATTATTAGTCTTGTGTTCAGTTTTATTAATTTTTGTAGTTGCTTGGTTTGCTTGATTATCGTTAAATAAATCAAAATAACTTTTCTGGCGTTTCCAACCACCATCAGTAAGGTATCTTTCGTAAAAACTTTCTCCACGAGCAATACAATACATTCCACTGGTTTTCATGCCTCTGTATTTAGAAGGTGTTTTGTTCTTTTTGTTTGTACTTAAAGTAACTCTCAAACTATTATTAGCAGACGCAACTGGTTTTAAACCGTTAAGGTCAACAAAATACTCTTTTTCGTTTTCGTTTTTTAATTTTACGAAAAAAATATAAAATTTTGGAGTATTCCCCGCCAAATAATTTATTATTGTAGGACCAATAATAAAAACTATCTGTTCACCTGTTTCCGAACTAACTTCAATTATTACTTCGTTCCTTTTTTGTTTCCAATTTAATTCTTGTGGCATTTTTTTTAAATTTTTATAAATAATTAAATTTTAAGGTGTAAACCAATTCTTAATTCCTAATTAAGGAATGATACAATTATTCAATGGTTCAATGGTTCAATGATACAATTATTCAATGGTGCAATGATACAATTATTCAATGGTTCAATGATACAATTATATGATTATAAACCAATAGATTAAAGAAATACAAATGTGTAAAAAACTTTTGTACGGGGACTTATCATTTATGCTGTTATTCTATGAAAATTTGAATTTTAACACATTTTTTTATAAAAATTAAATTTTAAGATGTAAACTAATTCTTAATTTTTAATTCTTAAGGTCTAAGACCTATTTAATGTTGCTTACGCATTTACATATAATCTTATTATTAAGTATGTTACAAATATATAAACAGGTAAAAACTTTTGTATGGATACTTAATTGCCATTTACTGCGTTATGTTATTTTTAGTCCAACAACAAGAATGTCATCTAATTGTTCTTTTTTTGTTTTCCATTTTTTGTGAGTTTCGTGTAATATTATCTTTTGCACCTCCATTGGTTTTTCATTCACATCTATAAGTAGTGATTTTAATCTGGTTAATAAATACTTTCTGTTTTCAGAACCAAATTGGTCTGTATATCCGTCAGTTGTAAAGTATATACTGTCATCTTTTTTTATTCTTATTTCTTTACTTGTAAATGGTCGTTCTTTTATATAAACAGATACTGGTTGTCTATCTCCTTTGTAATTAACAATTTTTATGTCTTTTACAGCAATTGGAGAAGTTTTTCGTACTAAAAATAATGAATTGTATGCACCAGAAAATTGTATTTTCTTGTTTTCAGAATCAATAATTGCTAAGGCAATATCTAATCCATCTTTGGTTATTGCAGTGGCATCGTGTTGATTAAACGATAGTTTTATTTGCTCACGCATTTTATTCAAAATAATATCAGTTTTTAATTCTGATTTTTTTTGTATTAATTCGTTTAAAATTGCAATACTTAACATGCTAACCAAAGCACCTGGAACTCCGTGTCCTGTACAATCAGCAACTGCTATAATTTTCAGATTATCAATTTGTTTAGCCCACAAGAAGTCTCCACTAACTATATCTCGGGGCATATACAAAACAAAATAATTGTTGAAAATTTTTTTCATTTTCTCTTGTGATGGCAAAATAGCATGTTGTATTCTTTGTGCATAAAATATGCTGTCTGTAATTTTTTGTTTTTGTTTATATGCTACATTTCGTTGATTTTCAAGCTCTTCGTTTTGTGCTGTTATTTCTTCTTTATGTTGATTTAAAATTTCATTTTGAATTAATATTTCTTCCTGTTTTTGTTTTAAAAATTGATTTTTAGCTTCTATTTCATTTTTCTGAATTTCTAAAATTTTATTTTTTCCAGATATATTTTTGTTCTGAACAACTATTTTATCTCTTTGAACTTCAAGTTTATTCTTCTGAGAGTTAATTTCGGAGGTTCGTTCTCTTACTTTTTGTTCAAGTTCTCTATTAACTTTTGTTTGTAATTCCTCATTGTGTTTTAATTGTTTTATCAAACCTTTTTGTGCGTCTTGTTTATCTTTTTCATTTTTTCTTATTCTGTAACCAAGTCCAAGTGAAAAAATCAATAGCTCACCTGCTACTCCAAACTCACCTACATAAGAATTATATGGATTTCCCATCATAAACATTACTGTTGCTACCACAAAACCAATCCATAATGATAATGAACCTGCTATAAAATAATATGCTAATTTGGTACGAGTAAAACTTAGGCGAACCATAAATACTATAGCAAGAAAAAACTCTGCAATATTAGAATATACTGTTATTGTGTTTATTACAGGGATGTTATAAGTTAAGCCAAGTAATAAAAATTCTATAATAATAATTGTGATTTTGGTATAAATATAAATATTTATCACATAATTCCATTTTCGGGAAATAATTTTCCGAGTATCTACAAACCGCCTCATAAACATAAAATAGAATATAGTTCCTGGTCCTATGGAGAGAAGCCAAAAAATTGTTTCTAAATTAGGAGATTCTGATAAAATACTAAATATCAAATATTTGTTTATAAAAAGAGTGTATAATGCCGAACCAAAAAAGTATAAGGAATAATATAAATATATTCTATCTTTTGATATAACAAATGTTAATAGATTGTAGAGGATAAAAATCCATAACATTCCTTCGTAAAAAAGTTTTATTAAGTTGCGAGTGTTTTTTTTTTGTAATAAATAAGTCTTTTTACTTAGTTCAACTTCAAAAGTAGGATTCCAGTTTGTAATATTATTTATTTTAAGATAAACTACTACGGTATCTTGTTTTGGTAATTTAAGCTCAAAAAAATCTCTTCTTTTTGTATTACTTAACTCCGAAGCTGGTCTCGAAAATCCAAAAATACTATTATCTAACTGTTTACTTTTTTTATTAAAAACATAAGATTCCAAATAATTTAATCGTAACGAAGAAGCTGCTATAAAATTCACAAACCAATAAGTATCATCTACTAATGATGAAACTATTTCAACACGTCCCCAATATGCTGATTTTGAATTTAGTTTCTTATTTATAGTGTCCAATTTTACAAAATCATTTTCTTGATAATGTTCAATTACTTGGGTTATTGTAAGTTTATTATCCGAGTCTTCAAAAATATAAATATATGGCTTCAATTTATGGTGTTCTACATTATCTGTCTCCAAAACAAAAGTATTATTTTTGGTTTGAGAAAATAAATAAATAGGAAATAGAAGAAATATTATTAAAAATAATTTGATTTTTTTCATTTGATAATTTAATTATTTTGCAAAAATATACTTTTTTAATTAACAATGCAATTTTTGGGCAAAAATTACTCAAATTCAATTTTTTTGATAATTTACATTATGTTAAAAAAAAGAAAATTCAACCAATTAGTACTGACCTCTAAATTAAAATTAAAAAAATCATGTAAACAGCACATTAC
>JAOZTW010000955.1 GCA_029938985.1 Bacteroidales bacterium
GTTTTTATTGAATATTAATATGTTGATTTTTAATATATTATCTTTTTGTAGAAAATTACAACTGTTTGATAATTATATTATTATGAAAGCAAAAACTTTAATTCCTAATTAAATAATGCAAGCTATATCACTTTTAGAACTTCAAAACAAAATAAAAAATAGTATTGATATCGCATTTCAAGATACATATTGGATTGTGGCAGAAATTAATCAGTTAAGTGCTAATTATAGTGGACATGCCTATTTAGAACTGATTGAAAAAAATCCAAGAACTAATAAAATCACTGCAAAAATTAGAGCTACAATTTGGGCATCAACTTACAGTATGCTTAAACCTTATTTTGAATCTACCACAGGAAATAGTTTTAAAGAAGGAATTAAAATCCTTGTAAGTGTAACAGTTACATTTCATAAAATTTATGGCCTGAGCCTCAATATTCTTGATATAGACCCAGTTTATACACTGGGCGATTTAGAAAAACAAAAAAAAGAAACAATTACCCAGCTGAAATTAGATGGCGTGTTTGAGATGAACAAAGAAATTGAAATTTTGGATACAGCTCAAAAAATTGCTATAATATCTTCTAAAACTGCCGCAGGTTATGGAGATTTTGTTAATCAACTTGAAAACAATGATAGCGGTTTCAAATTTTATTGCCAGCTTTTTCCTGCAACAATGCAGGGCGATAAAGCAGAAGATAGTATAATTGCGACCTTGGATAAAATATATGGTTATGGTACTTTTTTTGATGTAGTTATTATAATTAGAGGAGGAGGTTCAAAAACAGACTTAAGTTGCTTTGATTCATATCAATTGGCTCTTAATATTTGTCAATTTTCTATCCCTATTATTACAGGAATTGGGCATCAACGAGATGAAACTATTGCAGACTTAGTAGCAAACACAAGCTTAAAAACACCTACAGCTGTTGCAGATTTTTTGATTTCAAATCTGCAAAATTTTGAAAACATA
This sequence comes from Bacteroidales bacterium, assembly GCA_029938985.1. Classification (GTDB taxonomy): domain Bacteria; phylum Bacteroidota; class Bacteroidia; order Bacteroidales; family JAOZQN01; genus JAOZQN01. The sequence continues at coordinate 974 of JAOZTW010000955.1, forward strand.
TTGAAAGAAAAAAGTAGTAGATTAAATGAATTAATTTCGTTTAAATTAAATGAACAAAAAATAATAATAAATAATAAATCATTATATTTTAATCAATTAATTAGTAAATTATTAAGTAGAAAAAATAATGAACTGGAAAAAACAAAAGCGGTACTTTTGAGTGTAACTAATGTTTATATTAAAGATAAAAAAAATGATATTTTACTGAATGAAAGTAGATTAAAACAAATTTCATCTAATATTTTGAAAAATGAATTTGCTAAAATAGATATAATGTCTATAAATATAAAGCATTCATTAACACAATATTTTTCACAACAAAAGCATTTTTTAGAAGTTACATCAAACACTATAAAATTAAGAAATCCCAAGAATATTTTAAAAAAAGGATATTCAATTACTACTCAAAATGGAAAATTAATCAAAAATTCCGAACAAATAATTAAAGGAGAAATAATTGAAACTGAATTATTTAATGGAAATATTAAAACTATTTTAATAGATAACTAACTAAAGTTTTTGCTTTCATAATAATATAATTATCAAACAGTTGTAATTTTAC
>JAOZTW010000392.1 GCA_029938985.1 Bacteroidales bacterium
CCCACCCCCCCCCCCCCCCCCCCCCCCCCACAAAACCACTGACAACTAAGCAAATGTTAAGTTTTTCCTTCCACGACTTTAATATCTTTTTTTGTTAAGCCGTATAATTTATATGTAATTATATCAATTTGTTTAAGTAGTTCATCAAAGGGGCTATTGTTTTCAATATTTTTCATTATCATTTTTACAATTTTTGTTATTTTTTCTTGTTCTACTTTGTCTGCAATAATAATTGGCATATTTTCAATCAAAGAAGATTGGTATCTATAAAAACCATTAGCTTGCATTATAGTATTTTGTTTATGAAAAAAATCTAAAACTTTTGAATTAAGAATACCAATAAGATAGTAATCTGATAATATTTTTTTGTTTTCCACTGTAAATGAATAGACAGTTGTTGTTGCATAATAATTGTTACTATCTATCGTAAAACTGTTTTTTGAGGCATTGTCAAGGGTAATGATTTTATTTTTTTCAAAAACATTTGGTTTTCGTTGATTCCATAATTCATACCATTTCTTATTAGAGTTATCAAAATATTCTCGTCCTTTTAATAATTCTTCATTTTGTTTCAGGTAGTTATATAAGTTTGGAGCTTTACTTTTAAAAACATTTTCAGCTATTACTTTTCCTGATTTATTATATGGGTAAATTACATATTTTCCAGACCAATTAATTTTATATGTAGAAATATTCTTACCTTTTAAAAATGGTTTTAGGTATTTAAGTTCTAAACTGTTGTCGTCAATATACTTTTTATCTATTACAAATACTTTATCTTTCCCTGTTGCAATACCCTGTTTTATTCCTGTAACCAATGATATTAGACTTGGTTTGTCTATTTGTATTTTTTTTATGATATTATCAATATTCTTTCCTTTGAAATTCCATTTTTTATTTTTCAGTATTGAATTGTTAATAAGCTCGTATTGTGGTTTTAAAAGGTTAGTATTTTCAGATTGTCTTAAATACTTAAATTTTACATTTTTGGTATTATCTTTTTTAAAAATATAGATGCCTGTATAATTTGTTGCACTATCAAATATTTGAATATCTGAAAAATCGACATATTCTAACATTATATAATTTTCGGATATTAATTTTCTTAATTCTTTGCCATAATCCCTGATAGTAAATCTTGTGGGAGTAATAAATGCAATAAATCCATCTTTCTTTAATAAATTAAAAGAAAGTTCGTAAAAAGGGATATAAATATCATATTTTCCTTTTGCTGTTTTGTAAAATTTTTCAAGATAAGTTTTATTATCTTTGTTTAATTCTTTAAATTCTATGTATGGAGGATTGCCAATAATTATATCAAAGCCAATAAAATTACCAGCCTCGTCTAACACTTCCGGGAATTCAAACCGCCATTCAAAAGCGTTACCGTATAATGTTTTTAATTTTTTGTTATATTTTTGTTCTAATTTTTCAATCTCTATAGGCAGAAGAGTTAAATTTTGTTGCCATATTAGTCTGTCTTCTTCTGTCATTAATATTTGACTTCTACTTGTTAGTTCGTCAAGTTTTGCCTGTTGTATTTTTAAGTTTTTGTAATCCTCATCATTAGAATTTGCATTTGATGCAAAATCCTTTTTTATTCTGTTGATTTCATTTTCAGCTTTCTCTTTTGTAAGTTTATCATTGGTCGATTTATAGATTATTATTTGCTCTTTATATTTTCTCGTGGCATATCGCATTTTACGTGCTTGTGTGCTTGTTACGCCGTTTCCGTTAAGTGCAAATTTTCCTATTAAAGAATTTCCCGCTTTTATATTTATGTCAATATTCGGTAGAGTCTCCAATTCGGTATAATTACTTTCTTTAGTATAATATGAATTTTTCAGTAATTCAATCCAAAGTCTTAAACGACAAATGTTTACTGAATTAATATTTATATCAACTCCAAAAATACAATTCTCTATAATGGTCTCTTTTTCGTGAAATATAGCTTCTTGTAAATCTTGTTTTTCAGGAATTGCATTTCCTTTTGTGCTTAAGTTATAATCAAAAATTTCTTCTGTTTCATTATCTGTTATTATTAGCTCATCATTAAAGACTTCTGCTTTATAGTTTTTTATTCTATTTCCAGTTTTATATTGTAAAATTCCAAGTTCGGATTTTATCGCAATTATTTCGTTTAATGCCGATACAAGAAAATGTCCTGAACCAACAGCAGGGTCGCATATTTTAATATCGTTTATTATTTTATTGGCTTGTTTCCGGTTTTCAATTTTATTTTTTAGTTCCTTAAAATTTTCTTCAAGTGTTGAATTTTGAGAGAATTTAAAACCGTTATCTTTAAACTTTTGAATAATCGAATGTCTGATAATTTCTCGATTAATATACATGGTAATATATCCCGGAGTGTAAAAAGACCCCTCTTTGTATCCATTAATTTTTTCAAAAATTAAGCCGAGTACAGATGCGTTTATTAAATTCTTTTGGTCTTTTTGTATTTCAGCCTGCCCTACACTTGTAAAATCATAAGCATCAAGAAATTGAAATATGTATTCTAATATAGTCAGCGATTTTTCTTCATTATTTTTTAAAACAGTTTTTTTGAATAGAGGCAATTTATAACGGTCGGTCAGGTTGCTAATCCTAAAAATTGTTCTTTCTAATTTGCTCATTTCGAAAAGAGAACTATTTAAGTATGGAACTTTATTAAACTTCTCTTTTATACTTGATGGTCTCTTATCCGTTTTTTTTGCAAGAATTGCAAAAAAAAGTTCGTTAAGTTCTGTATAATCTCTAATAAAGAGCTTGTTTAGAAATTTATAATCAAGATTGTCGTTCTGATATGTTACTAATTGTGCTTCAAGCAGCTTTAAAAAAATTATTCTATTTATCCATAGTATAACAAGTTCAAGTGCAATATTTTCTATTTGCTCTTGCTTATTATCACCAAATTTTTCTACATTTTTGATTTCTCTATATCTTTCTTCTATTTCAATAGTTGATATGGTATTTTCCAATAATGATGCTTCTTCTTTTTTGCTACGTATAATTATTTTTTTTCCAGTTTTATTTTGTTCCTCAAGTCCGATTATATAAAGTAATTCATAATAGAATTCCTTGTTTAGAGTGTTGCTGTCATTTATATCTGTTTTTTTTAATAGAAACTCGGGGGAAAATATTTTGTATAATTTTACAAGTTCTTTTTGATTGTCCGAAATACTTGTTTTTGTATTTTTTATGTTAATATGTGTAAATTCTAACTTGTCGTCAAGCTCTTTTATGTATTTGGGTGCAATTTCTTTATAAAAAAGTTCTGTTTTATTGCTTGTTTTTTCATTTTTATTCCAACTTTTAAATTCTTTTTGTAGTTCTTTGTTTTCAAAAAATAATTTTTCAAAATCAGATGCATCAAAAATAAACCATTCATAAAAATTTGTGATAATCAGATGTTTAATATCATTATTGTGATTGTTAATACGCTCTTGTAAATAATATAATAATATTTGACACATAGATTTTACCTGCAAATTATCTTTGTTAATCATTTCTCTGCTATCAGGTGTTTTTGTTTCAATTATAACTCCTACTTTACTTTTGTTGGATTTTTCAAGATGAATAACAAAATCAAAATTTCCTTTGGTATTAATTGCGTTATCATTGTAAAAAGTATTTTTCAGGAAAGTATGAAGAGGATATTTAGAGTATTCTTCATTTTGTTCATTATCTATTTCATTTATGAAAATTTCTAATTGAGCAGAGAAATTCTTTAAATCGGAAAATTTTATTTTTCGATTTTTGTATATTTTATTTATTCGTTCTTCTTTTTTTTTCATTTTGCTACTCAATTTTTTTCAATTAAACTTATCGGATATGTGCTGGTGGCGTTTTTTTTGTTTTTTTGTGAGCCGTAGGCGAAACAAAAAAATAAAAAAAATGACAACCAGCACAATGTTAGCACCTGTATTTCAATCCGTTAATAAATATATTTGTGTCTATCGAGCCAACATATTTTTTGTCAATCAGGACTACGAATATTTATTTTTGTTATCATGTTGATTAAATATTATTTACTTGCTATTAAATATTTATTAATTATTCCGCTTAAAGTTTTTTCGCTTATCGGTTTTGAAATAAAATCATCGCAACCTGCCGAAAATGCTTGTTCTTTCTCGTCTCTTGTTGAATATGCTGTTTGTGCAACTATTGGTAAATTTGGACGAAATTCTTTGATTAATTTTGTTGCTTCAAAACCGTTCATTATCGGCATTTTCATGTCCATTAAAACAAAGTCAATTTCAGAGTTTTCCTTACATATTTCAACGGCTTCTTTTCCGTGTTTTGCGTGTAAAGTTATCAAATTAAGTTCAAAATCTTCAAGTAGTGTGTCAATATACAAATAATTTACTTCTTCGTCTTCTACGATTAGAATTGTGTATTTGTCTTGTTTTTTTACCGTTTGTGTTTTGCCATTATTTGAATTGTCATTTTCAGTTTTAAAATTAACTGGTTTATAAGGAATTGTAACATAAAAAATTGCACCTTTTCCTTTTTCTGATTTTAGTGTAATTTTACCGCCAAGTAATTCGGCATTTTCTTTGGCTATTGATAATCCTAATCCAAGTCCACCTACATTTTTGGATAATCCTTTTTCTTCTTGCGAAAATTTTTCAAATATTATTTTTTGACTTTCTGGCTTTATTCCTATTCCTGTGTCTTTAACATAAATTTCTATTTCTTTATTTATTATTTTGTAACCGAACTCAATAAAACCTGTGTTTGTAAATTTCAGGGCATTTTCTAATAAATTACTCAAAATTTTATTTAGTTTCGTTTCATCTGTCAGTATTATACTTTCCTTGTCTGAAAGTTCTTTATTTAAGTATAATGGTATTTTATTTTCTTTTGCTTTTATGTCAAAAATAGAGAATAATTCTAAAAATAAATCATTTAAACAAATCTCCTTGTCATACGATTTTACCTGTTTTGTTCCGAGTTTTGATATTTCGAGAATATCATCAATAATTCGCATTAATTGATTTCCGCTATTTTGAATGATATTTGTGTAATGTTTTTTCTTTGCATCTGACAGATTTGGTTTGTTAAGAATTTTTGAAAAACCCAAAATTCCGTTCATAGGCGTTCTTATTTCATGCGACATATTATTGATAAATTCTGTTTTTAATTGGTCGCTTTCTTCTGCTTTTTGTTTGGCAATTTTTAATTCATCTATCTTTTTTAATTCTGTAATATCAATGGCGATTTCAATCCTTACATATTTATTGTTTGTCCAAAGTATAGCTTGGTCTCTGCATTGATACCATTTTTTTGTTATTGTATTTTGAAATTCCCAAACATGAGGTGCTTTTGGCTTTCCGTTTTTATCAAGTAATAAATTATTTGTGCAAAATTTACATGGGCTATTTTGTCCTTTTTGAAAAACAGTATAACATTTTTGCCCTATTTTATTACCC
>JAOZTW010000956.1 GCA_029938985.1 Bacteroidales bacterium
TAGTCTGAATTTTAACACTTAAAATACTTTAGGTACTTACGTCTTAATACAGTAGTATAATGTTTTTTCTTGATATTTTTTTGCAAAGATATTTTAAAATACTTTTTTTGCAAAATAAAAATATGTTATAATTGTTAATACATTTTTTGCAATAAAATTATATTATTGAAAATGAAATAATAAAGCTCTGCAAAACGCCATTTTTTTTATAAATAAAAAAAGCCTTTTACAATACTTGTAAAAGGCTTTTAAGTTATGAAAATTAATGAGACTATTTTTTATTATTCCATAGTAACTCTAATGCAGTGCAAGAATTAGTTGCATTAAATTCTACATTTCCTTCCCACCAAGTTACATCATCATTGTCAATAACTTTATATTTAAACGATTTTGTTTTGTCGCCACCTAAATCTTTAGTTACTTTTACTATAGATGCTGCATCACAAGCTGGATCTTCACCAAAATAAACATCTCCGGCATACGAACCAATCAATTCATCGTTCACATAAAATTTTAAACTTAGAGCATCTGCCGCTATTAACCCTTCTGAAGCAGTTTTCCCATACCAAAAAACAACTGTTCCTTCATATTGGCATGTACCATCGTCTTCGTCTGCATCTACATCATAAGTTATACTATCTGAGTCTGTACAACCTTCTGTTTTGCAACCTGTTGTAAAAGCCATTAGCCCTATTAATAAGACCGAAATTACTAAACTAATTCTTTTCATTTTTATAAAAATTAAATTTGTTATGTTCTACAAAATCCTAAACTTGAACGGATTAATTATTTGTTTTGGATTTTTATTTTTATAGGCATATTAAAAAAAATAATTAACAATTTAAACTTGTTCTTTTTGTTTTAATATGCCTAAAATTTACTTGTTTTTAAATGCTTTTTTGGTAACAGGATAATACTTATCGTCTTCTCCTTTGGCTACTGTTTGCGATAGTAACCAATGATATACGTTAGAACTCCCATTATTAACAACATAGGCTTGCATAAATTCCCAGCCGTTTTCACCCATATAATTCATAGCATCTACCATGCTATTAAATTTTTTAGGTTTCCCTTTTTCGTCCACTATATAGGAGGCATTCATACCCCATAAACCAGAGTTCTCTCCCATGTCAATAACCACAACAACTTTTCCTAATAAGGTAGATGTTCCTACTAATTCACAAAAAATTTGTTTTGTCTCTAATTCCTGAGAAAATAGACTAAGTGAACTTATTGAAATTAAAAATATTAGAATTATTTTTTTCATGATTGTTAAAAATTAAATTAGTTATGTTCTATAAAATCTTAAAATAGAACGAATTATAGTTTATTAATGAAATTTACTTTTATAAATAAATATTTCTCAAATTTAGACTACACAACCAAAGTTGCACTATAATATTACTGTTGGTGTTGAGTCATACCGACAGTTTATATACAATTGTTAGATATTATAGATTTTTTAACCTTAGGTGGGTAGCAGGGCTGTTGCATGCTTATATAAAATTAACTTTCAATATTCAATACTGAA
>JAOZTW010000393.1 GCA_029938985.1 Bacteroidales bacterium
TTTTTGCATCAGCCCCCCTTACCCATGCCGAACTGGTTGCTCCACAAATAGTTAATACAACAGAACATTCATTAAACCATTCTCTATGGTATGCTTTGTGAATTTTTTCAAGATTTTTTTTTTCTTTTGTAACCACAAAAAACCAAGGCTGCCTATTTGCGGCAGAAGGAGCAATACGTCCAGCTTCTAATATTTTTAAAATTTTGTCTTCTTCTACTTCTTTATTTTTATAAGAACGACAAGAATAGCGTTCTTTTGCAAGTTTTATAAATTCCATTTTAATAAATTTTTTATAAATAACTGAACTTTAAAAAATTAACTAACCACTAACCACTAATCAAGTTTATATTTCTTCAACAGCCCGTAAATATATGTTATCTATTTGATTATATATTTTATAAAAATTATTATCATCTAAAATATTTCTAACAATATAGGCATATAGAAAAATTTTAATAATTTCTTCGCCATCATTAATTTCTTGTTTCGTAGCTTCAATACCTTCATTATTAGCATATTCTACAAATTTAGAATATGTATTTTGATTATTCAAATAATTAATTATTTCGGTATGCGTTAATAGGGACTTTAACTTAGCTCTTTGTTTGTCTGCATAATTAATTGCATATTTGTAAATCAAGTTTTTATCACCTACTTTTTCATAAAAAACTGAATATCTCGTAGTATCAATAGGAATAAAAATATCTGGCATAATTCCACCTCCGCCATAAACAATTCTACCTTCGGGAGTAGTAAATTTTAACGAATCAATAAAAGAAATTGAGTCCAAGTTTTCAAGTTCACCATTTGCAAGTCTGTTGTAAATTTCGTGTTCGTAATCGTCAAAATTTTTGGTATATGGTTTTTGAATACATCTTCCTGTTGGAGTGTAATATCTTGCTATTGTAAGTCTTACAAAAGAATTATCTTTTAATTCAAATTCGTTTTGAACAAGTCCTTTACCAAAAGAACGCCTCCCAATTATTATACCTCTATCATTGTCTTGTATTGCTCCTGCTACAATTTCGCTTGCCGATGCCGACCAGGTGTCAATCAAAACTATAACCCCCATATCTTTACACAAACCTCTTCTCGTAGAATAATAATCTTGACGTTTATGTGATTTTCCTTCAGTATAAACAATCATTTTTCCTGCGTCCAAAAACTCATCTACTATATTGCCTGCCTGGTCAAGATATCCGCCACTATTTCCTCGCAAATCTAATATTATTTTTTCTAATCCATCTTTTTTAAGTATATTTACTGCATCTACAAATTCTTGATGAGTAGTTCTTGCAAAACGGCTAATTCTTATATAACCAACACTTTCATCTACCATGTAAGCAGTTTCTATACTATAAAGTGGTATTTTATCTCTTTTTATTTCATAATAAATTAATTCTTTTCTTCCTGCACGTTTTATACCAAGTTTTACTTTTGTTCCCTTTTTTCCTTTCAAATTTTTCATTACATCAAAGTTTGTAATTCCAATTCCTGCAAAAAGCGAATCGTTGATTGTTACAATTCTATCTCCAGCAAGTAATCCTTCTTTTTCTGATGGACCACCAGCTATTACACTCAATATAAGTATAGTATCTTTTTGAATATTAAATTGAACACCTATTCCGTCGAAACTACCATGAAGTGCGGCGGTGGAATGTTCGTAATCAACTGCGGGAATATAAGTTGAATGTGGGTCTAGTTGTTTTAATAATTCGGGTATTACCGCTTCAACAATTTTATTTGTTGATATGGTATCAACATATTCGTCGTTAATAATATTTAATAAGTGAATTATTTTGTCCGATTTTGACATTTTGTTAACCAAATCGCCTTTGTCGTGATACAATAGACGACCAAGCAACAAACCTATTCCTATTGATAGAAATATAAATAATGGGGTGTAAATAAAAGTACTTTTTTTCTCTGACATATTTTATTAATTGAAAAATGGATAATTAGATAATTTAAAATTTATGATTTCATCAAAACTTTACGACTTCTATTTTTGCTCTTTTCAAAAGTTCCAAACCTTCTGTTATTCTGTACTCTTCGTTGTAAACCACTCGTTTTATCCCCGATTGTATTATTAGTTTAGAGCATTCCATACAAGGAGAAGTTGTTACATATAAAGTTGCACCTTCACTACTATTATTTGATTTTGCAATTTTTGTTATTGCATTAGCCTCAGCATGAAGCACATAATTTTTTGTTGTTTCATTTTCGTCTTCACAAATATTTTCAAAACCAGAAGGAGTTCCGTTGTATCCATCAGAAATAATCATTTTATTTTTAACTAATAATGCTCCTACCTTTTTTCGCTCACAATACGAATTTTGTGCCCAAATTTCAGCCATATCTAAATAGCGTTTGTCCAATTTTTTCTCTTTTACCATTTTGCAAAGTTGGATAAAATAAATTAAATTGTCAAAAAAAAAACATATCTTTGAAAAAATATTTTAAAAATTAATCTTTTATTAATAATTTAATTAATTTTGCAAACTTAATAAAATTTTAATCTACAAAATTAAACATGCAAAACCCTGATATAATAATTGAAAAACTACTTAAAACTGTTATTCAAAGTATTGAAGATAAGAAAGGAAACAATATTGTTTCATTAGAGTTTACACCAGAACAAAGTTCTATTTGCGAATACTTTGTTGTTTGTGATGCCGAATCGGAACGACAAGTAAAAGCGATAACAAAATCGGTTCATGAGACAATTCAATTAGAAATGAAAATGAAACCAACCAATATGGAAGGCTTGGATACGGCAAACTGGGTTTTACTTGATTATTTTGATATTATAGTTCATATTTTCCAAAGAGAATCAAGAGATTTTTACGGCTTAGAAAAACTTTGGGCTGATGCGAAAATTACAAATTATTAACTATGGCATATTAGAATTGGGCATTTTTATTTTTTTAAATACCCGCAGTTTACTATTGTAAATGATGATTTTAAAAAACTTCACAGACTATTAGAATCAGAATATAATATATTTTTGGAAATTCAAAGAGGTTCATGGACTGCGGTCAAAGAAGAAAAAAAAATCAGATTGGATAACTGCAATTGAAGTAATTAAGATTTATTCAGCTGGTTGACTTAATAAACCAGGAGTAGCTTATGGTAAAAATCCACCTTTTACTCCTGGTGGAAGTATCTTTAACGAAATTATGAATAATAACTTGTTTTCAGTTAAAGATGCGTATTGTGTATTTTTATTAAAAGAAAAATCGATACATGATTACAAATTCAGCACTAAAAATTCTAAACATATTTCACAAAGAGGGCAAACTCGGTTTTTGTTTTATTGTGTTGTAATCCAATTCATTAGTGACATACTATCAACTAAATTTGTTAGGAAAGCCCGAAAAGAAATTGAAACTAAACTTATAACATCTGTATTGTTACAATTATTCCGTAATGGTAAAGTAAGCATATTACTTGATAATGCGGTACAATTAATAGATGAATATATGACAAAAACAAAAAATGAAGATGACAAGAATATATTTAACGAACTCTGGTATAAAGATGATTTGAACGCTTTTTTAAAGATTGAACGCTTACATGAAGCTGTTAAATTAAATTATTTAATAAGAGATTATGTAAGGGTTATGAAAAGAATTTCAAATAAAGTTGTACCTTATGATGAAATAGCAAATGGAATTAAAATTAAAAAAGATGAATAAAATAAAAAGTTTAAATTTAAAAGATTTCACAAAATTTAAAGATACACAAGGAAATATTAAATTTTGTGAAGGAATAAATGTTTTTATCGGAACAAACGGAACAGGGAAAACTCATTTATTGAAATTATTATATGCCGTTTCTAAACTTATATCAACAAAGCAATATGATGAAGTTGAAATAAAGAAAACATTTATGCGTATTTTCAAGACTGAAAAAATTTCAAACCTCATTAGTAAATATACTCCAAAAGAAGATTATAGTGTTGTTAATCTAAGTGCTTTTGATAAAGATTTTTGGATTGAGATTTCAAAGAACGATACAATACAAGTTAGTAAATTAGAAGACAAAGTTTTTAATTTCAATACTATGTATATTCCTCCGCAAGAAATACTATCAACTTATTACGAATTTATACAAATATTTGAAAATTACAAAACAGGTTACGAATTAATTTATTATGATTTTGCAAAAGCTTTAAATAGATTACAACCGAATAAAATAGACAATAATTTATTATCTATTTCAAATTTTGTTTCTTCAAAAATAAACGGTCAGCTTGTCAAAAACAAAGAACGATTTTATATTGAATATCCGTATGGTAAAATTGAAGCACCGTTAATTGCAGAAGGCATTAAAAAATTCTCTACAATTGATTATCTTATAAAAAACGCATCATTAACAAAAAATACTATATTGTTCTGGGATGAACCAGAAGTACATATAAATCCACGTTTGTTATCTTCGATGACAAAAGTAATTATAGATCTTGCAAATCAAGGTATTCAAATTTTCATTTCTACTCATGACCATTTACTAAGTCAACAAATTTCTCTTTTAGATGAATATAGAGATTTATCTTTACAAAAAAAAGAAAAAATACCTGAAATTAAATTCTTTTTACTAAATGACAGCAATGAGGGAAGTAAAATAGAATGTGGCTCTAATTTAACTGATTTACAATATAATCCGATATTGGAAGAGTACTTAAATCATCACCAAAAAGAACAAAGTTTATTTAACGAAACATTATAGAAATATGAAATTTACTGAAAGTCGACTTGATTTTTTATTCGGCAAAAAATGGTCTAATTTAATACAATTAGACACGCATATTGATTATAAAAAAATACCGATAAATAACACTAAGGCAGTAGATTTTTTAGGTATTTATAATGCTAATAATCTAATATTTATTGAAGTGAAAAATTTCACATATCATAGAATTGAAAATAAATCAAGACTTCTTAACAAAGCCGAAGATTTAGCAACAGAAGTTGCACAAAAAGTAAGAGATAGCATAAGCTGTATAATAGGAGGCAGTAGAAATTCAACAAATGATAAACAACTGTGGGAATCAGTAAGTTCTTATTTATTAAATAAAAACATAATTATTATTTTGTGGTTAGAAGAAAATCAAAATTTACAAAAACAATCATTTAGAATTTATGATTATCAAAAAAAATTACAATCAAAATTAAAATGGTTAACTGGTACGCCAAGAGCAATTAGAATTTATAACCAAACTAATTTTAATAACAATTTTGATTTCCTGGTGAATAATTTAGAGAAAAACTGATAAACTCTGAATTTCAAAATTTTAAATAAAATACAATCTTTTATGCGTAAAGCATGGATAGTCCCTACAAAACAGTGTTGGTATGATTAACAAGTATTTACAAAAATATGATTTTATTTCTTTATATGATAAAAGAAAGGGGACA
>JAOZTW010000394.1 GCA_029938985.1 Bacteroidales bacterium
AATTTTTTCATTTTATATTTATTTTTAAAAGAAAGAATATTTTTTTAATTTCTAAAAATCATAATATTTATTTCCAATTGGGCTTTTTATACCAACAAAAAATAACATGTTCTCTTGATTATTAATTGAAGATGTTTCTCTACGATAGGCAACGCCCACTTCGGCAAAAAACAGTTCATTTACAATTGGATACCACATTTTAAATTCGCTGTACAAAACTTTTGTTCTAATTCCATTTGTCAAAAAATAACCCTCATCGCCAAGTGTGCGGTCGTGATAGGAACGGTAAATATTTTGCCCATAATTTATAGTATCTTTATTTTGCCCATATATACTGTAAGTTATTTTCATTTGAGCAGAAAGTTTTTTCACAGAATAACTTAATATTGCTGTACCTTCCTCAAAATTAGCTCCAAGTGGATGAGCAAGAGCCTGTCCATAATTTCCATACGAACTTATTGGTTCGCTGTGTGAATATGTAAATGGTCTCACAAAATTTATTTCAAATTGACTGTATAAATTTTTAATAAATAATGTTTTAAATGATTTTATTCCAGCCTGTAAGCCGTATTTATTTCCCCACCAACCTTTTCCTGCAATAAATCTTGATAACATAAATTCGTCTAAAACCCCCTGCCCGTATAACTGTGTGGTTTTCATTAATTTTAGGCTACCTCCCATTCCCACAATCACATTGTCGGGCGAGCCTTGCGACAAATCTACTGGACGAAAAAAAATAACAGGATTAAGATAGTTATAATCAAACCCTCTGTTTGCTCCCATTGAATCAATAGGAGAACCAATAACTGTTTCAAACATGTTAATATTTAGCCATTTCGTAATATTTAAACTCAAATAATGCGAAGCTGTAAATTTGTTACTTAATTTTTGGTCTGCAAAACGTAAATCATAATCTTTTTGTTTTGATATTAGATAAATATATTTTATTTTCCATATTTCAACATCTATTTTTGCATAAGGCGAAGCATTGGAATTGTCTGAAAGAAAAAGCGAACGATAGCCATCTCCAAAAAAATGTTTTCCTTTTCCTATTTCTATATTAAGGTATTTTTCAGGCATATACGATAGATAAGCATTAGTGTTTAAATACAAATACTGACCATTTTTATTAGATAAAACGAATCCATTATGTGGTATAATTTTGGTGCTATCAATTAGTGCTGTCAAAAAACTTGGTGCTTTATAATAATTTCCATAAATATCGGCATGAAAACTGATATTTTTCACAAACTCGCTATGTAATGAAACTCCTGCATAAGCAAAAAATGGAGTGTTTTTCTGTTTGTTATCATAAACAACTTCTGCACCTGCAATTGGGAGAACAGATACTATTTTGCTTTTTTTATTAAACAAAGCAGTACAAGAATCACTACTTGAAGGATTATAGTTTTGTATGTTTTTTTTATTATATGGCTTTATATTTGTATGAAAATAATCTGTTTTAAGTGCTTCGTTTTCATAAGTTCGCTGAAATTTATTACTAATATTTATATATTGAACTTGTGAGAATAACGACAAATTTATTAGCAAAAAAAATGCTATTAGTATAATTTTTTTATTCATTTTTTATAATTTTTTATTTGTAATTTTCAGTTTAAAATTGATTTAGGCAGATTAAGGAATTTAACACAAGGCAAATTTTTTGGGTTTCTATATTGTTATATTTAAAAACTTGTTTTTTATAAATAAATGATTTATAAAGTGTAAACCACTAACCACTAATTTCCAACAATCTTCTTTCTCCTGTTAATTTTCTAATTTCGGTAATATCTTGACTAACCTCAAGAGTACCTTTATAATTATTATTTTTATCTCTAACTGCGTAGTATTCAATAAGAGCAAATCGTCCTTTTATTTGTATCCAAAATCTTGCTTTATCTTTTTTTCCTGTTCTGAAACTTTCAATTATTTTATTAACAATATGAACGCTATCGTGAGGGTGGCAATTTTGAACTTTTCTACCAATAATAGCTTTTGAACGAGTGAAAAACCTATGTTTTGGATTAGAAAAATAAACAACTGTATCGGTTTCGTCCACATAAGTTATGTCCACAGGTAAACTGTTCAACAACATAATCACTTGTTCTTGTTCTAAAATTCCTGTTTTTAAATCAACAAATATTTTTCCAAGTTCCTTATAATCTTTCGTTACAATAGTATTATTATTTTTTGTTTGCAAATGTAAGGGGGTGGGTATAAATGCAAAACCTATTTCAAAACTTTGTACCATCATTTGCTCAATAATTTTGTTGTCAATAGTATCAATAACAACAGGATGCAGAATATATTGCTCCCTAAAAATAATGGGTAGCACTGCAAAAAAGAATTTGCCAATTAGCATATTAACTTCTTTTAATGAAATTTGAGCTTGACTAAAAATATCTATACATTTGTTTGTGTATGTTCTAATATCATCGTGAAATGCCCACATAACAGAAAGACAGCCGTAGTTGTTCCAGTGTTTTTCGAGAAACGGAAATAATATATTTTCCTTTTTGGAATAATGTTTTTCAAATTCTTTAAATTTAACAAAATATTGCTTAAAAACTTCTTTTTCAGCTTCTATATCTTTTGTTTTTTTATTTACGGCTTTTAAAATTTGTTTTATTTCATATAACAATTTTTCTGCTTCTTTGTTTTCTTGTTCTAAAAAATAAAGGAAACTGTCTTTTTCTGGATTTGGTTTTTTAAATTTTTTTAAAGTATTATAAAAAATATTGAGAATTTTACCTACATTCTTTTTCACAGTCTCAACCGAATATCCTGCCTTAATCAGTTGGTCTATTACTGAAATAACTTCGTAGGGAGTTAATTTATCTATATTCTTTTGATACTCTTCAATATAATCTTTTCGTTTACCACCTTCAATTATACCTTCCGAAAACTTAACAAGTCGTTCTATTTGATTGATATTTGACATTTTAACAGTATTTTATTATAAGTAAATAGTTAGGTAGCCAACTGTATATAAACGGTACTTTTAAAGTCTATTTTTGCATTCTATTTCGTTAAAAATTTTTTTTTTGCCTTACATAATGAAATAAATAACCTCTTTTAAAAAATGACGTTTATATACAGCTATCTACTTACTAAGAGTTTTGCAAATATATGATTTTTTTTATGTTTTTTACAAAAAAATCATTTTTATATAAAAATTAGTTAAGACTTATTTAATCTACGTTACCAATTATTTGTTTTAATTAGCATTACAAAATTTGTTCATAAAATAAAACAAACCTTAACTAAAACACTGTTTTTCTTTAAATTAAATAATATTTATTGTTGAATTTATTTAAATAAACAAAAAAACATGTATTTTGGTTAAAGAATACATGTTTTGAAATCTGAAATTTTTAGTAGTTTATAAACTTGCAAGATATTTCTCGGTATCTAATGCTGCCATACAACCCGAACCAGCTGCTGTTATTGCTTGTTTATAAATACTATCCTGCACATCACCACAAGCAAAAATTCCTTCTATATTTGTTTTTGAAGACTTACCAATAGTTTTTATAAAACCAGTTTCATCGGTATCAATGTATGATTTAAAAATTCCAGAATTTGGAGTATGACCAATTCCGAGAAAAAATCCATCAACTTTTATAGTAACGTCCTCCTCTGTTTCTGTGCCAATATTTTTGGTAAGTAAAACACCTGTAACATTGTGTTCTCCAAGTACTTCTTTTGTAGTATGTTTAAACAATACTTCAATTTTTGGATTTGACAAAGCTCTTGTTTGCATTACTTTTGAGGCTCTAAAAAATGGTTTTCTTACAATCATATAAACTTTTTTTGTTAAAGATGCCAAATATTCAGCTTCCTCAATAGCAGAATCGCCACCGCCAACTACTGCAACAACTTTATTTTTGAAAAAGAAACCATCGCAAGTTGCACAAGCCGAAACTCCTCCGCCTCTAAGTCGTTGTTCGGACTCCAAGCCCAGATATTTAGCGGTTGCACCAGTTGCAATAATTACTGTTTCGGCTTCAATTTCGTCTTCTTCGTCCACAGTTAAGATGTATGGTTTTTTAGAAAAATCAACCGAAGTTATCTCTCCAAATCTAATATCAGTTCCAAACCGTTCTGCCTGTGCTTTAAGGTCTTCCATCATTAATGGACCAGTAACTCCTTGAGGATAACCCGGAAAGTTTTCTACTTCTGTGGTTGTAGTTAATTGTCCGCCAGCCTCCATGCCTTGATATAAAACAGGACTAAGATTAGCTCGTGAGGCATAAATTCCTGCGGTATAACCAGCAGGACCAGAACCAATAATTAGTACTTTTATTTTTTCTCTATCTTTTGATTCTTTCTTTTCTGACTTTTTGTCAGAACTATCATCAAGATTCATTTTTTTGAAAAATGCCATATTGTTATTTTATTAAAGTTAGTTAGTAGAAATATAATTGAAATTCAGATATTTATATGAAATTATTGATATTAATTATATTATACCTGTTTTTTTATTTAGTTTTTATAATTTATTATTGTCAAAATTAATACCAATTAAAAAACAATGTAGAATTGTCAAATATTTGTTGTTTTTAAGTGAAAAAGAAATAATAAGTAACTACAGGATACATCGTTTTTTTGTTCTTCTGTAATTTTAACAAAACAAATTATAAAATATTTAATTTTAAGGTGTAAACCAATTCATAATTCATAATTCTCTGTTGCTATTCCGTCAATATTACGTTTTTTGGAACTAAAATTTATTCCTACAAGAATAATTTTTTGAAATTTGTGTTTAAATTTATTGTAATATTCTTTCTCATGTATTTGTTTCAACGCTTTTTTTGCTGTTTCGTTAAGTTTAAGTTCAAACAAATATTTTGTATCATCAATTGTTAGATGCAAATCAATTCTCCCATCGTTTGTACTTTCTTCCGATACAGGATTTAAACCATTTTCGGATAGAATAGTATGAAAAACACGATGAAACGCCGCTTCGCTAAGTTTTTCTTTATGAATTTGATATGAAAGGTCAGATAATTTTTGAGATATTAAATCTTCAAATTCTTTAAATTTTTTGTTTACCAACAAACTTCTTAATTCGGTATAATTTATGCCGTATAATAATTCATCTACTAAAACATCTTCAAAACTATTATCACATTCAATTGTTTTTTTACCCTTTTCTTTTCTATTAATTAGTTTTGAATATTTATAAAAATATGGGATTTTTTCGTTTATACAAGTATCGCAATTACAAGGCACTTGTTTTTCGTACTCTAATTTTTTATAAGGTTTTAATATTCTGTCGAAATGATAAATTATTACTTGCAATAAATCTTTTTGTTTTTTTCCATATATTTTTATATCAAACCTGTTTTCTCTACCATAAGTTTCTATAATTTCGGCATAAGTATCTGGATTATTAATTGAATT
>JAOZTW010000395.1 GCA_029938985.1 Bacteroidales bacterium
TTTTGCACTTCTGGTGCAAAAATAAATAAGACCTCAATTGTCTATAAGAGCCTTTTTTTATCGGAGCAAAGCCCTAATACTGCAACTGAAGTTGCAACTACAGTAAACCGAGACCAATTTTTTGTAGATTTCTAAAATTCGTCATAATCATATTTTGTTAAATCGTGTCCCATTTTTGTCTTTTTTGTTTTCATATAAAAAGCATTATATTTGTTTGGCTTTACTTCTATAGGAACAATATCTGTAACCTCTAAACCGTATCCTTGTAGTCCAATTTTCTTTACAGGATTGTTTGTCATAAGTTTCATTTTTCGGATACCAATACTTCTTAATATCTGAGCACCAACACCATAATCTCTATCATCATCGTTAAAACCAAGTTTATGATTTGCCTCAACAGTATCGTATCCTTCCTCTTGTAATTTGTATGCTTTTATCTTGTTCGACAGTCCAATTCCTCGTCCTTCTTGATTCATATATAGTACAACACCTTTTCCTACTTTGTCTATATATTGCATTGCTTCATGAAGTTGATCGCCACAATCACAACGTTTTGACGCAAAAATATCTCCTGTTACACACGACGAATGTACTCTCACATGTACAGATTCATCTTCTTCCCATTCACCTTTTATTAGAGCTATATGTTCTAATCCATTTGATTTTTGCAAAAAAGGAATTAATTTAAAAAACCCAAATTCCGTAGGCATTTTTACTGTTTCTCCTTTTTTGATAAGACTTTCAGTCTCTAATCTATATTGAATTAAATCTTTTATTGAAATTATTTTTAAATCAAATTTTTCGGCAACAACAAAAAGATCAGGCAAACGAGCCATTGTTCCATCGTCATTCATAATTTCAACCAATGCTCCACCTGCAGATAATCCTGCAAGAACTGCCAAGTCAACAGCCGCTTCTGTATGTCCTGCTCGTCTTATTACACCCTGTTTTTTGGCTTTTAATGGAAATATATGACCAGGTCTTGCCAAGTCTTCTGGTTTTGTAGTTGGGTCAACAAGTGCGTTAATAGTCTTAGCTCGGTCGTAAGTTGAAATACCTGTTGTACAGCCCTTTCCTATTAAATCTACTGACACAGTAAAGGGTGTTTCATGTAAGGCAGTATTTTTGCCCACCATTAGTTCTAATTCTAATTCAGAACAGCGATCTTCTGGAATAGCCAAACAAACAAGCCCTCTACCCTGATTTATCATAAAATTGACTGTTTCTGGTGTAACAAGTTCTGCCGCAACTATAAAGTCTCCTTCGTTTTCTCTGTCCTCATCGTCCACCACTATAATTACTTTCCCTTTTTTAATTTCTTCAATTGCTTCTTTTATTGTATTTAATTTTTTTTGCATGAATTTTAAGATTGTATTCTAAATTCAGATTTTTTTGATTTTGTATAGTGAAAAAGGAAAAATTAACAACCCCAATCTATTGGGCATATTAAAATTAATAATTTAATAATTTAATTCTTAATTTTCAACTCCTAATTCTCATATTGTATATAAAAATCTAAAAATTATTATTAAAATCCAAAATTAATTTAATAATATTAAAATGAAAAAAAAACTTATTTTTTTATTGAAAAAATTAAAAAAATCTATAAATAACATGTGTTTTTTGGTATTTAAACTATTGATAATATGTTAGATTATCAATAAGTAGATAACTGTATATAAACGTCAGTTTTTTAGAGAGGTTATTTTTTCATTCTGTAAGGCAAAAAATATTTGCATATTACGGCATTATTCACGAGTATCAATTTCTTCGTTACTTTTGAAATATTAAAATGCTCATTTACAAAGGTAAACTTTAATTCTAATATTTCAAAAAAGCCTTGAACTTGAAACTCGTGAAAAACACCATAATTTTTTATACGGTCAACCCAACAACTAGAATATCATCAACCTGGAAATTTTCACCTTTCCATTTATAAAAGTGTTTAATTAATTTTTCTTTTTGAGTTTGCATCTCAAGTTTATGAATTGATAAAATTAGTTTTCTGAAATTGGCGAAATAGAATTTTTTATTTTTTAAACCTCCAAATTGGTCATAAAATCCATCAGTAAATAAGTAAATTTTATCATTTGTTTGTATTTCAAATTCTTTATTTATAAACGGTCTTTCTCTATTGTGCATATTACCAATTGTAAATCTTTCCGGTTTACAGTCAGTTAATT
Organism: Bacteroidales bacterium; assembly: GCA_029938985.1. GTDB lineage: Bacteria > Bacteroidota > Bacteroidia > Bacteroidales > JAOZQN01 > JAOZQN01. The sequence continues at coordinate 2,184 of JAOZTW010000395.1, forward strand.
CATTTTTTCGGATAATATAAATTGGATTGTTTGCTCCAGAATATTGCAGTTTATTATTTTCAACATCAATAATACATAAAGCTATGTCGATGATTTCATTATTATTGTCAAAAGAAATTGTTTTATTCAAACTTTTTAGTATCAGTTCTCTAAATTCTTCTAAAATTAAATTAGCTTGAGTTTGTTTTGTTTTGTACAAAACTTCTTTTATTGTTGACATTCCTAAAATTCCCATTATAGCACCAGGAATACCATGTCCCGAGCAGTCTGCAACAACCCCAATTATTCTATTTTCCTTTTTATCAAACCAATAAAAATCACCAGAAACAATATCTTTTGGTTGATTTAAAATAAAATGATCATTAAGAATTGAATTCAAATATTCAGGACCAAGGCAAAGTCCTACTTGTATTTTTTTAGCAAAATCTATACTTGAACTTATTGCTTTCAAATTTTCAGAATTTATACTTCCTTGAAACAAATCGTTTGCAATAAGAATATCAATTTGAATTTTATAATTAGATATTTCTTTTATTAATTTACTATTTTCAATTTCCAACAATTTTACATCGGTAATATCTTTGTCTATTACAACAAATCGGACTATAAAACCTTTTTCGTCAAGCACTGGATGTATTGTGGTTTGATACCAAATTTCTTCTCCATTTTCATATTTTTCGTGCATAGAATAATTTATTCGCCCTTGATCTTTCGAATAATTTCGTATTAATTTTTTTAAATCTGGACGAAGTTTTTGTTGTTTTACCTTAAATTTTTCGTTCTTAAATTTTTCATACTTATAATGAAATAAAGTAGTAAATCCATAATTCCACCATTCGAATTTACCTCTCTTATCTAACAATAATATAGAATTATTGGTTCGTTTTGCAACTAATGATAAATATGTTAATTCGCTGTTTTTTAAGTGCATATCATTAGCTTCTTTTTCAAATTTTTCTTTATCTATCTCTAAGTTTTTTGACTGCAATTTTATTTCTTCTTCCTTAAATTCTAATTTTGATACTTTGTGAGAAATTATTTTGTTTAATCTGTTTTTTAATCCGTTTTTTTTCTTTTTATTAATTTGAGAAAATTTCATAAAACCAAAAATGATTATTGTTAATATAAAAAACACATAAATTATAAGTGCATAAATCGATTTATACCAACTCCTTTTTATTTCAAAAATAAGTGTTGAAACATTGCTTATTTCATTGTACGAATTTTTTGCTATAACTTTAAATTCGTATTTGCCAACTGGTAGGTTTTTGTATAAAACATTGTTTTTCTGCGACCACAAAGACCATTCTTTATTGTAACCAACCAACTTAGAAGAATATTTTGTATTTAAACTTTTTTCATAAAATGGTAAAGCATATTCAAACTGCAATAAATTATTTTTGGAGTTTACTATTGATTTTAATTCAACAACACTATCACTTATATATATATAATCATTGGCATTAATATTTTTTTTAAAAACAAATATTTTCTCATCATCAAATGCTTTTGTAATTAAAACATCTGATAAAATATTTGATTTTTTCACAAAATCTTTATCCACAAATCTGTAAATTGCAACATCTGTTGAAAACCAAATTATATTTGGTAATTCAATTTCTATTTTAGACTGCTCAAAATTTCCTGTAGCTCCAATAAATGGATTACTAATAAGTTGGTTATTTGTGTCATATTTCTTAAATCCTTCTGACGTTGATAGCCAGATATTTCCATTTTTATCTTGTTTTAAATTGTAAACAATAATTGAATCTTTACTAAAATCTAACCCATAATTTTTAGATGCTACAAATTTATAATTATTTGTGTTAATAAACTCTTTTTCTGCTTCATACAATCCTTGTTTTGTTGCTACAAATAATTTTTTATCTACAAAAAAAACTTTATTAAGCAAATTACTTGGTAATCCCGAAGCGGTATCTAACCAAATTGGTATCCATTTGTCTAATCCTACCTTGTTTATGTCCAGAAAAGCAATTCCATTATCTATCGACGAAAACCATAAATTTTCAAAATTATCAATGCAGGTGCTTGTAATAATATAGTCTGGAATATCAATATTATTTCTCTGTTTAATAATATATTTATTTTTATCAAAATCAAATTTTATTTGTGAGCAACCTTCATAATGTGCAAAGAAAAAATTATTTTCAGAAACCTCTGAAACACTTTGTATTGCATGCAAATCCGAGACACTTGTTAAAGAATCATCTTTCCCAATTGTGAAAATTTCGTTTAACGAAAAAGTAAGTATTACTTTTTCATCACTATATGGGGTTGTTATTACTTTAAAATCTGAAAAATGTGTTTTATTAGCAGATATTGTTTTAAATTTATGCTGAAATAAAAAATTATTGCCAAAATAATTAACAAACAAACCTTCGTCTGTTCCCACTAATATTTTATAATCTAATATTTTAAAGTTCGTTATTGAGCCAGAAAATCCAAAATTTTCGGAGAAGATAGTTAAATTAGTTCCCATATAAATTTGTGTAGCACCTTTTGATGTAGCGAGCCACAAATTATTATTTTTATCTGCAAAAATATCGTAAATAGCATTTGAAAGCAGTCCAGAGTTTTTGTTAATTATATAATCTACATCCAAGTTATTATCAAGCATTACAACTCCTCCCGAAACAGTTGCAAAGGCATAGCCATTTATTGTTTTTATTCCTGTATATAATTGATGCTCTTTAAAATATACATCTACTTTTGAGGACAGTTTTTTAATATTATTATTTTTTTTGTTTAAAATATAAAAACCATTATCATTAGTTGCAACCAAAATATTATCGGGATTAAATTCCAAGATTGACTTTATTTTATGCTTGGAAATCTCTTCAGTGTTAGCAATTAATTCAATTTTATGTTTATTAACCAAACAAATACCTTGTTTATTATCAACGGTATAAATGTTTTCAAATACTTTAAAACCATTGTTAACATTTAATTTATTAGGATTTTTTAAAACAGTTAAGTTCTTATTATTATAAAAAACTATTTTTTTATTGATAAAGAAAAAAATTCCAGTAGAATCTGTAATAATTTTTGTTGTAGTTTTAATTCTTAAATCAGTAATTTCTTTACTCAAGTTAATATATTCATATTTGCCATCATTTTTCAATTCAATATAACCAAAATTTTTTGAAGTACCAACATACATTCTATTTTCTATAGAATTAAAAGCCATAGC
>JAOZTW010000396.1 GCA_029938985.1 Bacteroidales bacterium
TTTTTTTTCACTTTTCCTAGACTAGTCGAATAAATTCATCAATAAGTATTATTTGGAATTTATTTGTTAGCAAATACAGTATAAACTATCATTTTTTCAAAGGACAACATAAATATTATTATTATACAGAAAAATACGAAAGTTTTGAAGCTGAATTTTTAAAAGAATTGAAATCTTCGATTTGGCTTTTTGATAAAAATAGTAAAAGTTTTAAACCAAGAGAAATTTTAGTAAAAGATTTAGCAGATGAATATGAAATAGAAACAACACAAGCAAAAGAATTTATAAGATATTTAAAATTTAAAGAACCTGAGCAAAAAGAATGGCAAAAAGAATGGGACGAATAAACAAAGAAAGAATATTTGGAATTTTACAACAGATATAAAGAAGTTGAAGGTTACACAGAAGATGACTTTGAGAAATTAAGACAACTAAAATTAAAAAGAGAAGTGGCAGAAGCAGGTGGCGAAGAAAAACCACCTAAAAGAAAAATGAAAGAAGAAGTAACAGAAGAAGATATTTTTAATCTTGAAATTCTACAAAATGTAGCCTTGAAATTTGCTCATATTTTTAAGTATCCATTAGGTGAAATTGAAAAAATTACAGAAAGTTTTGAACCAAACTATCCATATCCACAAACAGAAGAAGAAATAAAACAAGGAGCTTATGAAATAAATGGATTAGTAAAAAAACTGAATAAAGCTGTTGAATTTATTTTAACATTTGCACCAGGTGATGAAAAGAGAATAGAGAAAATTAATATTTCTGAAATTATAAATTATCAATTTAATACCTTTTTTAAAGATACATTGGAAAGTGAAAACATAAAAACCATTGTTGATATTCCCAAAAATAGTTTTATCCATTACTACAAAGATTATTTTGCAGATATAATTAATAACCTTATCGACAATTCTGTAAAAGCATTGAAATACAAATCAGAAGATAGTAGTAATTATATTGAAAAAGTAATTTCTTGTAAAGGAGTAATAAAAGAAGATGAGATAATTTTAAAATTCACAGATAATGGTATAGGCATAGAGAAAGATTACAAGTATAAAATTTTTGAAATATACGAGAGCAAAACACGAGAACTTGGAGGAATTGGAATGGGCTTATACATTGTAAAAACTCGAATTGAAAGTTTAAATGGCTCAATCAATTTAATTGAAAATGAATATAAATCAACAGGAACTACATTTGAAATAATAATTCCCTTTAAAAAAATATAACATGAGAAAATAAAATCAACAATTGTCTTAATTGACGATAAACTGACAGATGAAAGTCGTCCATTTAAAGATATGAGAGAAAAAGGTGGATACAATATAAAATCTTTCACAAAAATTAAAAAAGGTATAAAATATATTCAGGATAATCTTGATGCAAAATTAATAGTAATATTAGATTTTGAATTTACAGAGAATGAACCTGACGGACTATGGGGTCTAAAAAAGATTAGGGAAAAATCAATGCTGATACCTGTAATTTTACTTACATATAATAAAAATGTCTCTTTGGGCAAGTTTCCTGAATTTATTAACAATAAGCTGTTCGCTTATGCTAACAAAAATAAAATTCATGACATTATAACTAAAATAGATGCCGCTGAAAATCTAATAAATAATAGTGTATCAGGGGCATTAGAAGAGTGGATTATGGTTCAAGAAAAGGAAAAAAGAGAAAAACCATATATGATTTCAGCGAATGGTAAAGAATTGTCATTAGATGAAATATTAGAAGAAGTAAGAACTCAAACTGATTTTGGACAGGAATTTATTAAAGACTTAAATGCCTTAACAATACACTTATTATTAAAGAAAAAAATTAACCTGTAAATTATGAATATATTATTAGCCTACGAAGATGATAATAAAGGACATAATTTTTTTTCAGGTCTTACAGATGACTTATTATCTTTCTTGAAAATTAATAAACCTGCAACTTTACAAATATTCACAAAAGCAAATTTGACCAAAGAAAATGTAGAAGAGTATATTAGTTCTTTAAATGGAGATACTTTTATATTTGTAGCATATTCTCATGGTGAAACAGATAGACTTTGTGTAAATAATGCTTGCTATGAATACTATGCAAAACACCCTGATAATTCTTACTTCTTTTCAAATTCAGTAATTTATACCTTTTCTTGCAAAACAGGTGATAAATTTGCAGAAAGAGTTGTCAGTAACGGGTGTAAGTGTTTCATTGGTTATGACGATTTTTGCTTAGTATGACTTAAAACATATTCCAACTTTCATAAGTATTGGGAATTCAGGAATAAAAGAAATATTAAAAGGAAGTGATTGCAAAAAAGCAATACAGAAAATGAGAGATGAATACAATCTTTTCATTGACTATTTTAACGATAATGATGAAGAATATCCTGCATTTTCAAATTTGTCCAAAAATTACAGAGCCTTAACGATAAAAGGAGATGAAAGCTATAAGATTAAATAACAAGCACATATCATTGGTTTGGTCGTAATTGGGATTTTATAATGAACTTTTACATATACTGGGCTTAGAAGAAAATAAAAAAGGTGGCAAGAAACTAATAACAAGAGTAAAACAGAAAAGCAGGCTCGCTACTTGAAAATACAATAAACATAATTACTATTCGGCATAAATTAAAAAATATTGAAAGACTTGATTTATTCGGCGAAAATGAAGAAGAACAATTATTTAGCATCTCATTAGAATTATCAATTACTTGGTTAAACCGTATTTAATTTTTAAAACTTCTCGAAGGGCAATTAATAAAATACCATAAAGGAAATTCTGATTATGCGTTTTTAAATCCTGAAAAAATTACAGATTTTGATGAAGTTGATGAACTCTTTTTTGAAGTCCTTGCAGTTAAACCAAATAAAAGGACTGTCTCGGTAAACACTAAATTTGGAGATTTACCTTATTTAAACAGCTCGTTGTTTGAAATAACAGAATTAGAAGAAAAAACGGCTCAAATTTCGGCACTAAAAGACCGTTTGACTTTGCCAATAACTTTTTTTACAGTTTTAAAAGATAAAACCGCTAAAAAACAACCAGGAGAATTAAATACGCTTGAATATTTATTTGCATTTTTAAATGCTTACAATTTTTCGAGTGAAACAAACGCAGAAATCCAAGACGATAATAAAACAATAATCAATGCCGCAGTTTTGGGCTTAATTTTTGAGAAAATTAATGGTTACAAAGACGGTTCATTTTACACGCCAAGTTTTATAACTACATTTATCAGTCGTGAAACTATAAGAACAACAGTAGTAAACAAATTTAGCGAAGCATACAAAAAACAATTCAAAAATTTTGAACAACTAAAAGATTTTATTAATTATTCCGACAGTGAAGAACGAAAAAAGGCAAACAAAATAATTAATAATTTGAAAATTTGTGACCCTGCCGTAGGTTCTGGTCACTTTTTGGTTTCAGCATTAAATGAACTTGTTGCTGTAAAAAGCGAGCTGAAAATATTAAACAATACAAACGACAAACGCATACGTGGTATAATAATTGAAAATATAAACGATGAACTCGAAATAATAGACGAAGACACAAGCGAACCATTTCAATATTATGTAAACGAAAAAGGCAATCCGCCAAACGAAATTCAAAATATACAAAAAGCTATTTTCTATGAAAAAAGACAACTAATTGAAAATTGTATTTACGGTGTTGATATTAATCCTAAATCAGTTTTAATCTGTCGTTTACGACTTTGGATTGAATTGCTTAAAAATACATTTTACACTGAAGAGAGCAATTATAAATTTTTAGAAACTTTGCCAAATATTGACATTAATATAAAAACAGGAAACTCATTAATTCGCAAATTTGATACAGGTTTAGATCTATTTGAACGAACAGCGGTTAAAAACAACATAATTCAATACAAATTTATCACAGACGAATATAAAAAAACAAGTAACTACGAACAAAAAACAAAATTTAGAGACCAAATAAAACGCTTAAAATCAGAACTTGAAAAATATGCAATTCCGAAAGATAAATATTATCGTAAATATCTGAAAAAGAAAGACAAACTGGGTAATTTACTTAATGTTGGTGGAAACAGTAAAGCAATACAAAAACAGATAGTAAAAATTAGTGAAGAAGTTTCCGAACTTGAAAATAAATACAAAGAAAATTACTATAATGTATATGCAAATTCAATGGAATGGTCTATTGAATTTCCTGAAATATTATCAGACGATGGCGAATTTCAAGGTTTCGACATAGTTGTAGGTAATCCTCCGTATATTTCATCAAAAGAAATTACAAATAAAAAAGGACTTGAAGATTATAAAACAGCAATAAACCAATTTGATTTATTCTCTTTATTTATAGAGCGTTCTTTGCAAATAACAAAAAAAAATGGAATAAACTCTATGATTATTCCTGATTCTTTTTTAGGAAGAGCTTCATTTACTGCTATTAGAGAGTTTATTTATAAAAATGCAAATTTATATCATATTGTACAACTTGATAATGTATTTAAAGAAGCAAATGTTAGCAGTTGTTTATATTTTTTACAAAAAAATCAAATCAAATCAAAAATAGAATTTTGGAAAACAACAGAACCTAAAATAGAAAGAAAAAGTGTCAAAATTAAATTTATTGATTTTTTAACAGATAAAATACTAAACTCTTATAGATTAATTTTCACTGATAATGAAGAACTTGATATTATAAAAAAAGCATTTTCTCATATTTCTTTATCCAAAATAACTATTTCTTGGAGAGGTGAAGAAATAGGAAAAAAATCAAAAGTATTGCACAAAACAAAAAAAGAAAATGATTTAAGAATATTAAGCGGAGATAATTTACAAAAATATGGAATAAAAGGGAGTATAAAATATATTGCAAAACAAGATTTGAAAAAAAACATTGAAAATTATTTACAAAAAATAATAATTTTAAGACAGCTTGGAAGTAATATTACTGCAACGATATCTAATTATTCCACTTTACAATCCGTCTATTGCATTAATTCAATAAATAAAAAATACAGGAATAATTTTATTCTTGGGATACTTAATTCAAATTATCTAAATTTTATTTACAATAAATACATTGCAGAAAAACAAACATTTCCAAGAATTTTATTACATAATCTAAGAAAATTAACAATTCCCGAAATTACCGAAGAAAATCAAGAAACTGTAACGAAAATAGAAAACTTTGTAAATGAAATATTAAAAGCCAAAGAGATGGATACAGAAGCTGATATTTCTACACAGCAAACAGAAATAGACAAACGTGTTTACAAATTATACGAATTGACAAGCGAAGAAATTAAAATGATTGAAAATAAATAAAAAACGCTAATCGAGTAGGCGGCTGACTACATCATTGTAGCCAGTACAGCTCTCACACCACC
>JAOZTW010000957.1 GCA_029938985.1 Bacteroidales bacterium
ACTTTTACAGGCTTTGTTCCTCCAAAATGTAAATCCAAGCTCCAGCTTGGAAAATTAGGCTACTCATTTAAAGTTGGACAATAAATTACTGTCGGTGTGGCTTTAAGTCACACCAACAGTTTAATATGCCTAAAATATCGTCTTTCTCGAAGCTGGAGCTTGGAGTTACATTTTAAATTTCAAAAAACCTAAATTATTAATAAGTACCTATATAAAAGTTTTTACTCGTTTATATATTTGTAACATAATAGATAATAAGATTATATGTAAATGCGTAAGCAACATTAAATAGGTCTAAGACCTTAATAAATGTCTTTATTTCAGAAATCAGTAATATCAAAATATCTTAAAAATCTTGACAACCAGAAAATAGATAAAGCCTTTGAGAGCTTTAAAAAATTTTATGATAATAAATTGAGAATACATAATATAATGCAACTCAAAGAAGAAAATTATCAAGAAGGTTTTTTACGAGAAATGTTTGTGCAAACTTTAGGTTATACAATTAATCCTGATGAAAATTTTAATCTAACTACTGAATACAAAAACCTTAAAGATGCACGAAAGGCTGACGGAGCAATAATTAAAAGAAAAAAAAACAAAGATGATAACAAAATAATAACTTCCGCAATAGCGGTAATAGAATTAAAATCAACAAAAACAAGAAATCTTGAAAGTGTAAGAGAACAGGCTTTTAGTTATAAAAACAATCACCCCAATTGTAGATATGTAATTACTTCTAATTTTCAGAAATTAAGATTTTATATTGATAATGCTACTGAATATGAAGAGTTTAATTTATTTCATTTGAATAAAAAAGATTTTAAATTTTTGTATTTATTATTGAGTAAAGAAAGTATTTTTAGTAATCTACCCCTTCGTATAAAAGAAGACACAAAACTACATGAAACAGATATTACTCAAAAACTATATGCTGACTACAAAGGTTTTAAAGATAAAATATATAACAATCTTGTAAAAAACAATCCTCAGTACGATAAATTAACGCTTTTCAAAAAATCTCAAAAATTATTAGACCGCTTTTTATTTGTTTTTTTTGCCGAAGACAGTGGACTAATACCGCCTAATGCAATAAGTAAAATAATTGACCAATGGAAACAGTTGCAGGAACTTGATGAATATAAAACTCTTTATAGTCGGTTTCAAAAATTATTTACACATCTTGACAAAGGGCATATTTATGCGAAATGGGGAGAAATACCTGCTTACAATGGTGGATTGTTTTCGGTTGATGAAATTTTAGATAATTCAAATATAATTATTGAAGATGAAATTTTAGAACAAGACAGTCTGAAATTATCGGCCTATGATTTTAACTCCGAAGTGGACGTAAATATATTAGGTCATATTTTTGAACACTCACTTAATGAAATAGAAGATTTTACGGCAGAACTACAAGGAGAAAAAATTGATAAGAAAAAAACAAAACGTAAAAAAGATGGTATTTTTTACACCCCCAAATTTATTACCAACTATATTGTAAAAAACACTGTTG
>JAOZTW010000397.1 GCA_029938985.1 Bacteroidales bacterium
TTTGCATTTTTCACGAGTATCAATTTCTTCGTTACTTTTGAAATATTAAAATGCTTATTTACAAAAGTAAACATTAATTCTAATGTTTCAAAAAAGCCTTGAACTTAACACTCGTGAAAAATGCCAATAGTTTGTTATTTGCAGATTATTAAATTATTAAAAAACGTGGTATCTTGAAACTACTTATTATTTCTGTTCTTTAATATTTACAAAAGTAATATTTTTATTATTTTTATGAAAAATATATAATAAAATAATTTTTTTTTCTTAAATTTGAATTTTATTTTTAGTCAATTTTTTATGAAAATGAAAACATTTGATGTTAATATTTCAAAACTAAATAAAATTCGTAAAATAATTTATCTATAGCAAATAAATCTATGATTAATAAACAATTAGTTTCTCCAAAAAGTATTGTAGTAGTTGGTGCTTCAAACGATGTTTGTAAGCCAGGCGGAAAGATTTTAAAAAATTTGATAGACGGAAATTTTTCTGGTAATTTATATGCAATCAATCTAAAAGAAGATTTGGTTCAAGGAATAAAAAGTTATAAAGATATAAATAAATTACCAAATGTTGATTTGGCAGTTATTGCAATAGCGGCAAAATATTGTCCTGCAACAGTAGATTTTTTGGTTAACAATAAAACAACCAAAGCTTTTATTATTATTTCGGCAGGTTTTGGAGAAGAAAATGAGCAAGGAGCAAAATATGAACAGCAAATTGTAGATACTATAAACAAGGTAAACGGTTGTTTGATAGGACCAAACTGCATTGGAGTTTTAAATACAAATTATAATGGAATTTTTACAACACCTATTCCCAAACTCTCTCCCAAAGGAGTTGATTTAATTTCTGGTTCAGGAGCTACCGCTGTTTTTATTATGGAAACTGCTTTACCCAAAGGCTTGACTTTCAATAGTGTTTACTCTGTTGGTAATTCAGCACAAATGGGTGTAGAAGAAGTTTTGCAATATTTAGATCAAACATACAATCCAGAAACCAGCTCGCAAGTAAAACTGCTTTATATTGAAGATATTAGCAAACCACAAAAACTTTTAAAACATGCAAGCTCATTGATAAATAAAGGTTGTAAAATTGCGGCAATAAAATCGGGTAGTTCGGAGGCAGGAAGTCGTGCTGCGTCCTCGCATACAGGAGCTTTGGCAAGTCCAGATGTGGCAGTTGATGCACTGTTTAGAAAGGCAGGAATTGTTCGCTGTTATGGAAGAGAAGAATTAGTAACAGTGGCATCAATTTTTAAACATAAACAACTGACAGGTAAAAACATAGCATTAATAACTCATGCTGGTGGACCAGCAGTTATGCTTACCGATTCGCTCTCCAAAGGTGGTTTAAATATTCCTCATATTCATGGCGAAAAAGCAAATCAGTTATTAGAGAAATTATATGATGGTTCGTCGGTTGCCAATCCTATTGATTTTTTGGCAACAGGTACAGCACAACAACTTGCCGATATTATTGATTATTGCGAAAATGATTTTGATAATATTGATGCTATGGTAGTAATTTTTGGAAGTCCTGGACTAACCAAAGTATTTGATGTTTACGAAGTTTTACATCAAAAAATGAAAACTTGTAAAAAACCTATTTATCCAGTTTTACCTTCAACTTTTGAAACCAAAGAAGAGATTTTTGCTTTTCAAAATCAAGGACATCAAAGTTTTAACGATGAGGTAATTCTTGGCGACATGCTTTGCAAAGTTTTTAATACTCCCAAACCACAAAATGACAATATTGAACTTATAGATATTGATACAAAAAAGATTAGAGAAATAGTGGAAAACGCAGGAACAGGATACATTTCTCCAAAAAATATTCAAGCTTTGTTTGATGCCGTAGGAATTCCTCGCACAAAAGAGGCGGTTGCCAAAACAAAAAACGAAGCCGTTGTTTATGCCAAAGAATTAGGTTTACCTGTTGTAATGAAGGTGATTGGACCAGTTCATAAATCTGATGTTGGTGGAGTGGTTTTGAATGTGAAAACAGAAAAAATGGTAGAATTGCAGTTTGAACAAATGATGCAAATAAAAGACACTACTTCAATACTAATACAACCTATGCTGTCTGGTATAGAAATTTATGCTGGTGCAAAAAAAGAGGGAGAATTTGGTCATCAAATCTTGTGTGGACTTGGTGGTATTTTTATAGAAGTATTTAAAGATGTGAGTTCTGCACTTGCTCCTGTTTCTCACAACGAGGCTATGGAAATGATAAAATCGTTGAAAAGTTATAAAATAATTGAAGGTACAAGAGGCAAGGAAGGAATTAACGAACAGATGTTTGCAGATGTTGTTGTTAGATTATCGGCACTTGTTAAAGCGGCTCCCGAAATTATAGAAATGGATATAAATCCACTTTTGGGAACAGCTACCAAAATTATTGCAGTAGATGCAAGAATAAGATTATAAATTTTTTCCAAAATACCAAAATTTTTAACACCTTAGTTGCCATGTCGTTTAAGGGAGTGGATTGCTTTATAATATCTGCTTTTGTACAGGGCTTTAGTTTTTTTTAATACTCTGACAATAAAGGGCGTGGCAATTGATTAAAAATGCAAATAAACGAGTATTCTTATAAAACCTTTTCTGAAACCAAATATTTTCATACCAGTGGAAAAAATTAAATTTCAAATATTTAAAATATTTGAAATTTAATTTTTTTTATTTCTGCTTTGTTAAAAATTTCTAAAATAAAGTTTAGTTTTTTTAAAACAAATAAATTTTTCGTACTTTTGTATTTGAAAAAAGAAAAACTTCATATAAAATGGAAAAATAATAATTAATTTCAGAAATTATTTTTTCATAATTATCTAACTAACAAATCTTAAAATATTAAATGAGTAAAAAATTTATTTGGATATTATCAATTCTTATGTCAATTACCATGCTTTGGTTTATTTATATACAAATAAAGTGGATTGACGGTGCGTTGGAGGTTCGTGAACGACAATTTGTACATCTCGTAAATACTTCATTAAGAATAGTGGCAAAAGAGGTTGAGGAACACGAAATTATTTCCCGAGTAAAAAGTGAAGTAACTTCTTACGACATAGACAGTATTGGAAATCATATTCATTTAGATAAAAATTTTTTAGATACAAATGATAAAACCGATAATGTATATTTTAAAATTGAAAATAAAACTATCTTTATTGAAAATATTGTAAACGAAATTGTTAGAAAAAAAATAAATATAGACGAACGAGTAAACAGAGACAACTTAAATAAAAAAATAAAAACAGTATTTGACCATCATAATATTACTTTTGAATATGAATTTGCTGTTGTAACCAAAAGCAATAATTTGTGTTTCAAAACAGATAGCTTTAATTTAGCCTCTACAGATGAAATATTTGAAGTAATGCTTTATCCTAATGATGTTATTTATAAAGAAAAACATTATATTAAACTATATTTTCCTCACGAAAAAGAAGACATTTTTTTTACTCTACCAAAAGTAGCTTTATCAACTTTGTTTCTAATACTTGCTATTATAACTATCTTTTTTATAACTATTTATATTATTCTGAAACAAAAAAAGTTATCAGAAATGAAAAATGATTTTATCAACAATCTAACACACGAATTAAAAACACCTATATCAACAATTTCGCTTGCTTCTCAAATGCTAAAAGATAATAGCATTTCGGTGGTTGATAAAGATTATAATTTAATTTCAAATATAATAGACGATGAGACTAAAAGACTTGGTTTTCAGGTAGAAAAAATACTTCAAATGGCTATTATTGAAAAAGGATATGTGAAATTTAGTGAACAAGATATTAATATTAATGAATTGTTGAGTAGTGTAATTAAAAGCTTTTCGTTAAAAATAAGTCAAAAAAATGGAATAGCCGAAGAACATTTAAACGCCGAGATATCAGACATTACAGGAGACCGACTACATATAACAAATGTTTTTTATAATTTAATAGAAAATGCTATAAAATATAGTAGTAAAAAAGATTTGTTACTTAAAATATCAACAAAAAAAATTAAAAATAAAATAATTATTTCAATACAAGATAATGCTATTGGAATCAAAAAAGATGACCAAAAACGAATTTTCAACAAATTTTATAGAGTTTCAACTGGTAATGTACACAATGTTAAAGGTTTTGGCTTAGGTTTGAGTTATGTAAAACGAATAGTTGAAGAACATAAAGGAAGAATTAGTATTGAAAGTCAATTAAATAAAGGAACTACTTTTAAAGTTGTTCTACCATTAAAAAAAGAAAAATTTAAACACCAAAAAAATAAATAAATTATGAAAAAGTCAAAAATATTATTAGCAGAAGACGATATAAATCTTGGTTCGTTGTTACGACAATATTTGATTGCAAAAGGTTATGACGTAAGTCTTTTTGCTGATGGAGAAAAAGCATATAAGGGATTTATGGATAAAAAATTTGACCTCTGTATTTTAGATGTTATGATGCCTCATAAAGACGGATTTACTTTGTCGAAAGATATAAAAAGAATTAATAATGAAATTCCTATTCTTTTTTTAACTGCCAAAAATTTGAAAGATGATATATTAAAAGGCTTTAAACTTGGTGCTGACGATTATATAACCAAACCATTTAATATGGAAGAATTATTGGTGCGTATTGAAGCTATACTTAGAAGATATAGTAAAAATATAGAAGAAAAAATTGAAACTCAATTTGAAATTGGCTCTTTTAAATTTGATGCTAATAAACAAATTCTTTCCACCGAAACAGATCAAACAAAATTAACGACAAAGGAAAACGAATTGTTACGCTTATTGGCTACTAATGCAAACAAAATTATGGAACGAAATTATGCTCTAAAAATAGTTTGGGGAGACGACTCGTATTTTAATGCCAGAAGTATGGACGTTTACATAACAAAACTAAGAAAACATTTAAAAGCAGATTCTAATATTCAGATACTTAATGTACACGGAAAAGGTTATAAATTAATTACAAATATTTAATTTATATTTAAAATGGGCGTTTTTACAGGAGTGTCAAGCTCAAGGCTTTTTTGAAATATTCGAATTAAAGTTTACCTTTGTAAATGAGCATTTTAATATTTCAAATACAACGAAAAAATTGATACTCGTGAAAAATGCCTAAAAATGTAACTACAAGATTCCAGTTGGAGCATTAGTGAAAAAGAAAAAATAACTAAGGCATATTAAAATAAATAATAAGACTGCTTAAAAATAAAAGAATAATAAGTTTGGAAACAATGAAAGGAATAATCAACTGAATTTCAACTGTATTTAATTTCTTACTACTAAGATTCAACAAACTATTAACCAATTTAAGCGATGTTATTTTTATTTTTAACAATTCAATAAATATAATA
>JAOZTW010000958.1 GCA_029938985.1 Bacteroidales bacterium
TCTTTTTGTCGTAAAATTACAACTGTTTGATAATTATATTATTATGAAAGCAAAATAATTAATTATTTACTGACTTATAAGTAGCCAAAACTATATAAAATAACATAGTTTTGGCTACTTATAACAGTACTAAAAAACCATATAATCTTGTTTTTTACAGTGTTACATAGTACAGAAAATTTTATTTTTCATAAATTAAATTGCATAAATATAAACGATAATACTGTATTCGAGTATCTTGTTCAATATGGCAATAATTGGGTTTACAAACCAGCTTCCAAACTTCCGAATGACGTAAATGAAGTTTTGGTTGAAAGCGAACTAACAGAAGATTAAAAAAGAATACCCCCCTAAAATAAAGGTATAAACTAATAGTTAAAAAATAATTTTCTGATTTGTCGTCATTATTTTATACTTTTTCTGCCTTAGTAAAAAAGAAAAAATAACTAACCTCTGGCTACTTGTTTATTTTGCCCTTTTAAAAATATCATTAAATAGCTCGCTATTTGCAGATTTGTTAAAATATTAGAAGAACAAAAAACGGCGTATTCTTGAATTATTTATTATTTCATTTTCACTTAGCCATTAAATTGGAATAATGTAACCTACTTGGATATAAATTTGTCAAAATATTTTTCATTTAAAATGTGTTGAGTTACAAATTTACCGTCTTTAAACACACTATAAATTGTGTGAGGAATAAAATGATTTTGTGCTTGTTCTTTGTTCTCAATTTTCACACTTTTTATTTTGTATCCCTTCTTTGCCGCAACTACCTCAAGTTCTGCTACATAATATTCGGTAAATGGGCAAGCATTTGTGTAATAAACGGCTAATCCGTCTTTTATATCACATTCTGCATTTTTTGCACATTCTTTAAATTTTGGAACAGGTGCATTTTTTTTCAGTGGTTTATACCATAATTCAAAATAAGGTTCTGCTGTATCACAAAGTTCAAATCCTTGTTTTTGAAAAAACTTCTTATCCGACATAAAAGGTTTTTTCTTTTTCCCAACCACAGCTACAACTCCATTCATGTTTTTTGCGTCGTTTTCACACTCTTGATATAATGCTTTTCCATGTCCATGTTTTTTATATTTGCCTGAAACCCAAAAGCAATTAATCAGCATATAATTCGGTGCATCAATCGGAAGCCAACCTTTTTCTGCTGGAACATATTCAATAAATACTTTTCCTCTCACATTCAATTTTTTAAAAATATAACCATCTTTAAATCCCTTTTTTAACCATTCTTTTTTAGCAGTATAACCCGATGCACATTTTTTATCTGAAATAGCACAACAAATATGTTCTTCTGCAATGTTTTGATTATTTAACTGTATTAATTTTTCCATTATTTTTTAAATTTTGAACATTTATTAATTACATTATAAAAATAAGTTGTTAACTAAAAAGTCAGGAAAACTTTTCTAATAACACTTAACTATTTGTTTTTCAAAGAAATAAACAATCTACTGTATTAAGATTTAAGTACATAAAATAATGTTTCTTGT
>JAOZTW010000959.1 GCA_029938985.1 Bacteroidales bacterium
TTTCTACAATGTATTGAGTAATATATTTTGGAGTATAAAAAACGCCGTCTTTTTTACGAAAATCTATGTCAAGCGATTTCTCATAAAGAGTACCAAGTATATTGTAATCAGGAGTATCTAACATTTTATAATATTGCTTTTTGTTCAAACTTATTCTTATTTTACTGAATTTTCCACAATCTCAATTTCTTCGGCTGTTAGTTCATAAAGTTTATAAACCATTTTATCAATTTCGTTATCTGTTTTATTTATTTGAGTTTGTAATTCGTTTATTTTTTGTTTCGAACTGTTAAAATATTCTCGCCATTCATTGTTTTCGGCTCCCAAATTTATTCTTATTTTTTTCTTTTGTAGCTCTTTTTTAAACTCTTTGTATTCCAAATTTTGAAAATTTTGTAATTTCTTGCTTAATTTTTCAATGCTTTTTTCCTCTTGTAATGTATTTAGAAAGTTGTTTTTTTCTGTTTGCAATTTTTTGTTTAGCGAAAGCATTATATTTGTTTTTTCAATAAATGTGTGTTGTTTTTCTTTTTCAGTTTTAGCAATAGGAAAATTTTTAAAATCTTTTAAGCTAAATGAAGGAAAATCATCTCTTTGCAACGATGTATTAAAATTTACATGAATAAAACTAAATAATTTACTATTCAATATTGCTAATAAATAAAAGTAATTAAAGTTTTTATCTAAGTTGTAAATAGCATATAAATTTTTCTTAAAGGCATAAGGTTTGTTAAGATAAGTTATATTCATTCTAAATTGTCTACTCATCAATTGTCTTGCAATTAATTTTTCAGAGTTGTAAACTTCAATATTTTTATTTTCGCTTAAATTTTTGTAGTTTACAAAAACGTCTGAATTTGACCGTTTTTCAATTTCATATCTAAATACTTGGTCATCAAACCATTTAATATTGTAATATTCAGTTTCTATTTGTGACTTTTCATTATCTTTTGGTGGTAATGAACCTCTATTAATTTTTGATATTTCGCCAAGTTTCAAATTTTTAGATGAGAACCAAACTTTATCGCCAAATGATAACAATTGATAATTGAGAAAAATTTTATTAAATTTTAACCATTCATTGGTTGGAAACGAAATTAATTTGTTGATATTTATTTCATTTTGATAATCTCGAATATCATATTTGTAATAAAGTGTATTATCTACACTTTTATGATTACTAATTATTATTATTGATGTGTCAATATAAGCATTGAAAATATCATAAGGCAACTGAATTATTTGTTGTAAATCATAATCTATTAGTAACTTTTCTCTAACAATACTAAATTTATCGCCAGAAAACCATGTATTTGGAATAATAAAACTTAACTTACCGTTTGTTTTTAATAATTTAAGCGATTTTTCCACAAAAGCAACATAAGTGTTGTTATTTCCCTTTGTGTAAGTGTAGGTTAAAAATTCATTTTGAGAAAGAACCACATACGGAGGATTACCTATAACCACATCAAAACCACCCTTATCCATTATTTTCTTAAATTCTTTGTTCCAAT
>JAOZTW010000398.1 GCA_029938985.1 Bacteroidales bacterium
CATTGAACCATTGAACCATTGAATCATTGAACCATTGAATCATTGAACCATTGAATCATTGAACGATTGAATAATTGAACGATTGAATAATTGAACCATTGAATCATTGAACCATTGAACCATTGAATCATTGAACGATTGAATAATTGAACGATTGAATAATTGTATCATTGCTAATATGCCTTATAACAAAGCTATTACAATTTGTCACATAATTTTATCCAATAATTCTTCGTCTTTTTTCCATTTTTTAAGTTCTTTTTCAAAAGCGGCATTAGTTTTAGTAATTCGCAATGTATGAGGCGAACCTTTTTTTATTGTTGTTGTTTTTAAATCTATTGTAACAGATCTAATTGTCGCTTCAAGCTCCGAACGATAGCTTTGATTTTTTCTATATTCAAATATTTTTTCGGTTGGAGATTCTAAAAATGATTTTAGAATTTCCCATCTATCATTGTGATATTTATTAACCGATTTTGGAACTTTTCTTGTCCAATTAGGTAGTTTTTCTGGTTTGTTTTTTAACCGTTTTACAAAATCATTTACACAAATATCATACAATTGATTAAAAATAGTACCTTTATTTTTTTTGTTTATTATTACAGAAGTCAAAACGTTGTTAACATAAGCTCGTGTCATGTTTTTTGTAATTTTAGTTGTTACAAAATTAATCCATTTTGAATCTTTTTCTTTTGTTTTGCTAAATTCTATTATCAATTCAATTATGTTTATTAGAACTTTATCGCTGTCTAATAATTTATAGTTTGAAGAATTGTATGAATTTTTAATTTTGCTAAATTCAATATTTGTAATATATTTTGGTATTTGCTCTATTTGTTTATACACAAGCGAATTAGATGTAGCATTTTCATAATCTGTATTTTTCAATATTTTTAAAAGATGATTAATTTTATAAACATAACCAGTGTTACCTACTGCATCAAATATGCTGATTAAGTTCTGATTATTAGGATTTGCATCTATAAAACTATTCCAGTTTTCTATATTTATTTTATCAAAAACATTTGTTAAAACATCTACACAATGTTCTTTAACAAAATTATCATCATTTATTTTCTTTATTGCTTTTATTATTGTGCTAAAATCTAAGTCGTTTTTATCTAATTTTTCGTTAAAGTCAATAATTATTTGTTTTGTGTGTGTGTTTGCATCAATTAATTTGTCGTTCCAGTTATTCAAAAAATATTCAATCCAATTCAATTTTATAGAGCTGGATAATTCGTTCAAGACTTCTGCTTGTTGATTTTTCTTCCACAAAATTATTGCCCCGTAATGATACCAATATTCCATTGTCATTCCTGCATTTCCTGTATATCCTTCACTTTCAGATTCGCTAGGTTCACCTTCGCCTATTTCAACATCGTTAATAAAGTTACTTTCGTTAATATTTAAACTACCCAAATCAGGTGTTTTTTCACCAATCCAATGTTCTACTATTGTGTGTTCGTCATAAACTTCTCCCATTTCTCCACTTTCGTTATCTTTATCTTCATAATCATCATATCTATTGTATCTCCCTCTTCGGTAGTATGGGTCGTAATCTGTTTCTAATTCGCCCATTTGATAGTGAGTTATTAAACCGAGTTTGGCATAATATCCAGCTCTTTCGGCAGCAACAAGTAACACATTTGCTCTTGGTTGGTCGTGCAATTTTAATTTTGTTGCCGAAAAATTTGTTGGAGTATAGTTGTGTTCCAATAATATTGCTTTATACAAAACATCTGTTTTTTCCACAGCCATTTGTTTTAATATTTTAGCTATATCATTTATTTTATCTTCCATCAAAGAACTTGATATTTTTGATTTTCCGTCATGTAATAAATTATAAATAAGATTTATACGGTAACCCGAATGTACAGGTTTTACTTCGTGATTACAATCTGCATAAAAAGCGGCATAAGGCAAGTCATATTTATTAGTTGCGAAATTCAATTTTTTTGTTTTACCATTAAAGCTAAATATTAGTTCACCACCTGTATGTTCTGATGGCAGGTTAATTACCAATGTTCCAAACATTTCTGGGTCTTTTTCTGAATCTTTGTGATTAACAAAAAAATCGCCTTTTTCGTAAATAAGAAATTTATGTAGAGAAGCTTTTACTGATTTATTGGTTATGCCAAGTCCTTTTTTTGCCTGATTCACTACTTCTTTCAGAAAATCATTCCATTCACTATTATTAAAAGATACTTTTTTAGTATCTATTTCCCAAGAGCTACGTGCTGTGCTGTCGTAAATTGTTTTGTTCCCCTTGCCAACAGGAGACTTTGTTGAAAATTTTATTATTTCACGTGCCATTATTGGGCTTACAGGTAAACCTATTTCTCCAATTCCCTCAATTGCAAGACCAGGAACTATGGCTTTATTTTTTCCATAACACAAGAAATTACCATTTCCTTCAATAGATTTTAATGTTTTTATTAGTTTTTTTTCTGTTTTATTCATAACTAATATATTTTTTTCTAAAATTTGTTGGCATGTTTCACAAGTGCAAATTTTGTATTACTTCTGAAATTTTAAAATGCTCATTTACAAAGGTAAACTTTTATTGTAAAATTACAAAAAAAAAATCATTTTATGTTATTTCTGAAAAGTCGGGAAAACTTTTCAGAATATTTTATAATTCTACTTTACGAAATTAAAGTAAACGCCAAAGGCGTGATAATCAATAGACTTGCCTGTAAAGGCAAGAGGAATTATCTATTTGTTTATAAGCACCAAAGGTGAATAATCTATTCATTAATGTAAGTTATTTCGCACCTTTGGTGCAAACTATATAAAACGAAATAACTTACCTTGCCTTTACAGGCAAGGCTTTTGATTACGCACTTTTGGTGCTTACGATATAAAACAAAGTAACTTACCTTGCCATATCAGGCAAGGCTTTTGATTACGCAATACAGTGTCATGTTTTCGTCTGTGTTTTTAAATCGTATGGAAACGTATAAATGTACGTTTCAAATTTGGATACAGAATTTTGTTTTTTTTGTAGAGACGGCACGGCAGTGCGTCTCCATACGATTAATAATACCTATTACAAATACTGAGTCATGTTTTTTTTCATATTAAAACGTAAAAATGTCCATATCAAATTTACGTTTGTGTTTTTTAATCGTATTGAAGCGTAAAAATGTGCGTTTGAGATTCTTACTCGTATGGAGACGCACTGCCGTGCGTCTCTACATAACGACACATAAACGTTGCTATGTTGGTTATTCTTTTAACGAATTTATAATTTCTATACAGCAATTCTCATTTTAGAAATTTCACACTAAAAATCAGAGTTTTATAATTTCCATTTTCGTAGTAATTTTATTAAAATTTAGATAAAAAATTCGCTAATTTTATTAATTTTTATCAAATTACATCTAAAATACAGTTATTTAGATTTTTAGATTGATAAAAATTTGATTCTTTAAAATGAGAATTGCTGATTTCTATATATCTTTTATCTTTGCTAATAAAATCTAAACTGGTTTCGGTTTCTAACCAGTTTTTATCTGTAAAGCCTTTATCTATTGCGGTTTGTAAATTTATTGTGAATTTTTAGTATTTTTTTTGGTTATGTAATAAAAAAAATTGTATTTTTGTAAAAAATAATAAATTTATAAATTATGATACAAATAAAAATAAACGACAAAACAGAACAAGCAAAAGCATTCATTAGTTATATGCTGACATTACCTTTTGTAGAATATGTACCTAATTCAGAAACACTTCAAGCGTTGGATGATGCACAAAATAACAAAACGACTACTTATAATAGTACAAAAGAACTTTTTATAAAATTAAAAGCAGAAGCAGATGTACAAGATTAAAACTACAAAGAAATTTGAAAAAGATGCTTTAAAGTGTTTTAAAAGAAATCTGGATATGTCTATACTTCAAAATCTTATCGAACTACTTGAATATAATAGAGAAATTCCAGAAAAATATAAAGTTCATATTTTAAAAGGCAATTTTGTTGGACTTCACGAATGCCATTTAAAACCAGACCTTATTAATTTGGATAAAAGACGAAACTAAAAAAACGATAAAACTTGTTAGAACTGGAACTCATTCCGATTTATTTTAAAAATTTCCACCATACTGTTTTTAGGAAATCCTTAAACCCCAAAAATCAAGATTTAAACAATTATT
Source organism: Bacteroidales bacterium (assembly GCA_029938985.1). Taxonomy (GTDB): domain Bacteria; phylum Bacteroidota; class Bacteroidia; order Bacteroidales; family JAOZQN01; genus JAOZQN01. Next base: position 4,159 of record JAOZTW010000398.1, read on the forward strand.
CCATTTTTTCTACAATTTCAATATATCTTTTATCTTTACGGATAAAATCTAAACTGGTTTCGGTTTCTAACCATTTTTTATCAGTAAAGCCTTTGTCTATTGCGGTTTGTAGGTTTTTTATTGCGTTTTCGGTATCTTTTTGTAGGGCATAATAGCACGACCAATAAATATAGAGCCATTTATTATCTGGATACAAACTTTCTGCTTTTTCTAAATCGACTTTGGCTTCGGGGAATTTACCGAGTTTAATATATGCAAAAGCTCTACTATGATAATGTTTTCCTGTTGGATTTAGTTCTATTGTTTTATCATAATATCCCAATGATTTTTCGTATTGTTTATTTTGCCTATATGTAACAGCAATACTTCTCATATAATTATGATTAGTGGGTTTTAGTTCAGATGCTTTTTTATAATGGATTATTGCTTCTTCGTATTGTTCTAAATTATAATAACTATCTCCAATAAGTCCATAAGTAGCATCATCCGGTTTTAATTCCAATGCTTTTTTATAATAAATTATTGCGTCTTCATATTGTTCTAATCTATAATATATATTTCCAATATTATTCAAAAAAACATCATTAGTGGGTTCTATTTCCGATGCTTTTTTATAATAAATTATTGCATCTTCATATTGTTCTAAATTATAATATGCCAACCCTATATTGCTATAATAAATATCATTATCAGGATTTAGGTCTATTGCTTTTTTCCAATAAATTATTGCGTCTTCATATTGTTCTAAATTAGAATGTGCCCACCCTATATTACTATAATAAACTGCTTTTTTATAATAAATTAAAGCACTATCTGTTTGGTTATTATTAGCATATTTTACTCCTTCATTATTAAATGAATTTGCATAAATTTCTTTATCCTCTTGCGAAAGCCCTGTGGTGTCATTTATTTGTGTTAAATAATAATTTGTTACTTTTTTGTATTCATAATTATTATTATAATATTCGTGATAAGGTTTAAAAACAACTTCGCAATTTGGTAGCCATGTTTTTATTTCTGCTATATGATTATCAGAAATTGGATTTCCACTTAAATCGAACTTAGTTATATTTTGTAGATTTCTGATTTCTGGTGGCAAATTACTTAATTGATTATTCCTTAAAACCAAAGAAGTTAAATTACTTAACCCAACTTGAAAATTTTCAATAAAGCTCTCATAAATTTCAAAAACACAAAA
>JAOZTW010000399.1 GCA_029938985.1 Bacteroidales bacterium
CATTTTAATATTTCAAAAGTAACGAAGAAATTGATACTCGTGAAAAACGCAAAAAAAATAACTATTCAACAATTCCATTATTAATATTTTATAAATGAAAAATAAATTAAAGCAAGAATTGATTGAAGAACTTCAAAAAGCACTTGTATTAATACGAAAAAGTCCTAAAAATTGGTCTGATCATTTTATATCGTCAAATAGTTTTTACGAGGCTATGAAAGATGCTATAAAAAGATTAAAAGCTAATGATGATTCAAAAATTGCTTCGCTTGTTTCTTGGTTTATGCCAACTTACGATTGGGACGATTTTGTTGGAGATTTAGAATTAGGTAACAAGATATTCAAATTATTAATTCAATATAATACAGTTATAAATATACCTAAAACAGACAATCATAATAATAATGTAAATCAAACTCCAGAAGATGAGATAAAATAATACTTATGAGAGCAATTTTAACATAATTACAGTTAGGTAGCTCTAATTGGGAAAATGAATTCTACTTGATTTTAGCAAAAACGGCGTTTTTATTTTTTAAATACCGCAGTTTACTTATTGTAAATGAGGATTTTAAAATAATCAAAATAATGCAGTAATTTGCATTTATGAAAAATGCCCAATTGAAAATTTATTTTTGTACCAGTAGTACAATATATTGATAGAAATATATAAAATTAAGCAAATTTTCAGACACTGCTGAAGTTCAATATTCACATTATCAATTAATTCAATCTTTTTTATTGCACATCTGGTGCAATAAAAATAAGTATTTTATTTTTTCATTCTTTCACGCCAATCTTTTGTTTGTGATAGATATGCAAAATTATCTGCCGCATAAAGACGATAGGTTTCAATATCTCTTAATAAATTTATATTCACAGTTTTTTTAGTCATTTCAACAGCAATGCTACCTGCTTTAAGCATTTGTTTTGCAACAATTTGAGCTTTTTGCATAATTTTATCAAAACTTGTAATTTCGTCAATCAAGCCAATTTGCAATGCTTCATCTGCTTCCAAAAGCCTACCAGTAAGCATCAAGTTTTTTGCTTTACCTTCTCCAATTAAAGAACTGACTATCAACGTGCATGATACTGGCATTATTGCTCCTATTTGCACTGCAGGAAAACCAACTTTTGCTTTTTCAGATATTATTCTATAATCACATGATGCCGCAATTCCAAAACCGCCACCAAGAGCATAACCATTTAATAGAGCAATAGTTGGTTTTGGAAACTTGAATAAACTCAAAACTGTTTTTTCTAATTGCTGGGCAAAGTTTCTGTTTTCTTCAACTGTTTCTAATACTCTTAATTGGTTTAAATCTACTCCCGAACAAAACGATTTTTCGCCAGCTCCATTTATCATCAAAAGATTTAATTCTGCATTGTTCTTTTCTTTCTCCAAAACAGAATATAACTCTTCTAACATAATTAAGTTGAATGAATTATACTTTTCTTCTCTATCTAAGGTTATTAAACCAATTTTGTTTTCTATTTTATATTTTATATATCTCATCTTTATTATTTAAAAAATTATTTAAAACTTAGCTATTTTTTTGCAGTACACTTTATTTCCTGTTATGTTTGTACATAAAAAAATCAAACTCCAAATCTTTGTTTGGAAAAACAACAAATAGCCAATCAGACAGGCAATTATTGTGCCTGTGGCTGAGTTATCTGTTTTTTTAAATCCTCGTTTCCCAACTTGCAAAAGGGTCGTTACGGCAGGCATCAAGTATCATAATGTTTATGTTGTCGGTGTTTTTGTTAAAAGCTTTGTTTACAATATTAATTTAGGAAACTAACCATTTCTTTATCGTCTAAATTGGCATCTATGGGAACAAGAAAATTGTTGCCATCTACCTGCACGCCATGTCCTGCATAATAAAAAAGAGCTACGTCGTAATCTTTTATCTTTTTAGTAAAATCTACCGTTGCTTTTTGCATTTGTGCCAAACTGGCATCGGTCTTCTTTATTACCGTAAATCCTTTGTTTTGTAAAGTTGTTGCCATCAAATTGGCATCGTTTACTGGGTTTTTCAACTTGCCTCCGTGTTGGTAATTGGCATTGCCTATCACAAGGGCTATCTTCTTCTCGTTGGTTTGTGCAAACGTCAAACTTATTGCACAAAATGTTATTAATAATAAGGTTAGTTTTTGCATAGTGTTTTGAAGTTATTTTGTTAATATTTGAAGCAAATTATAATGTTTTTTTCCCTATTTTTTTTGTCTTCTTGTATTTTTTAGTGAATCATATCACTACTCATTGCGAGCCGTACGAGTTGCAAAGTTCGCAATAATTTTTCTATTAAAAAAAAGAATTTCATTTAAAACACAAAATATTTTTACTAAGTTATCAAAAAACATAATGTATTAAGACTTAAATACCAAAAAGTTATGATATAATATTAATTTTTTGAAATTTAACACTTTAACTACTTTTGCTACTAACGTCTTAATACAATAGTTTAATCAATTTTTGGTACAAAAGGCTGTTTGTATTGATAATAATTGGTTTTGGGTGTAATATTGTAAAGTGTGCTTTGTGTAGAAGGCTGTTTAGATTATTCAATTTTTTATTTGTTTTATAAAAAACAGTATTTAAAACCTCTTTATTTGTTTACTAATTGTGTGAAAAACAGCTTGTAGAGTTGAAAATATGATTTGGGTGGATAAAATTTGGTAGAAAATGCACTTAAGAGATAAGACAATGTACTTAAGAGATAAGACAATGTACTTAAGAGATAAGACAATGTACTTAAGAACACTTGTAATCAATTACACAAAACAAGTTAAAATAAAAATATTGATATAGAATGCAAAAAAGCAGTAATTTTTAATATTTTAATAGCTCAAAAAATATTTATAAAAATAATTTGAATGACACAAAAAATAATTATCTTTGCAAATTAATAATCAAAAGACGATAACCTAAATCATGAAAACATGACAATAGTAAAATCTAAAATCACAACAGTTACTGTCTTTAATGATAGAGCTTTGATAACAAGAAGTGCAAATAACAAATTGGAAAAAGGAAATTATTCGCTTATTTTCGACAACTTACCAAGTAAAATTCAAGAGAATAGCATACAAGTAAATGGTTTTGGAAATGCTACTATTATGAATGTGGCAAGTAAATCTGTTAATTATTTAAAAACCTCCAAAGAGGAAATTAAAAAATTGGTGGATAAAAAGAACAAATTATTAGACAATATTGAACAACTAACCGACAATATTAGCGAAGTTGATAGTGAAAGAACATTTGTTCAGAAAATAGCAGACAAATTAACTGGCGACACAAAACAAACAGAAAATAATGTTTCAATGCTTTTAGAACCAGATAAATGGCAACATATATTGAAATATTATCGCCAAAAGCAATCAGAATTTAATGCAGACAATAGAAAGTTGAAAAAAAAACTAGATACTAACAGCAAAGAACTTGTTTTAATAGAAAAAGAACTATCTACTCTAAATCAAAATCAATATAAAACAGGTTATCAAGTTGAGGTAAAAATAGAAATGCAAGAAGCTGGTGAGCTTAACTTAGAATTAACTTATATTGTTTTTGGTCCTAAATGGAAACCTGTTTATGATATTCGTGTGGATTCGCAAACAAAAACTGTGAGAATTTTATATAAAGCTTTAATTACACAAAATTCCACAGAAAAATGGGAAAACACTAAAATAATACTTTCCACAGCTCAACCTCAAATAAGTGCTACTCAAAAAAAACTAACTCCTATTTTTGTTGATTTAAAAAGTGTTCAACCAGGTGGTGTATCTGGCATGTCTGACAAAAAAAACAGAAGTCTAAGTTCCGAAACAATAATGGCAGAAGGAGGTATGTCTTTGGGAGTAACTGATAGTAACCTTATGAAACGAAAAAAAGTTAAAAAAAAGGTTGCTATTGTTGAAGGAAATAAAATATCTGCTGTTTTTAAAATAATTGATTCTTATAATATTACAAACAACAATCAACCCAACGAAGTTACAATATTAATAAAAGAATTTAATGCAAAATTATTTTACTCCACAACTCCAAAATTAGAACAATACGCCTTTTTAAAAGCTGAAATAAAAAACAATACAGATTATCTATTTTTGCAAGGAGTTTCAAATATTTTTTTGGATAATTCTTTTGTAGCAAATTCAAATATTAATTTAATAGCTCCAAACGAAAAATTTATTATTACACTGGAAGTTGACCAAAATATAAAAGTTAAATACTTGTTTATAAATAAATTTCATAAAAACGAAGGTATTGTAAATAAAAAGACAAAAATACACTATAGTTATAAAATAATTATAACAAGCAATAAAAAACAAGATGAAACTATTTTTGTGCAAGACCAAATTCCTATTTCTAATCACAACGACATTAAAGTTGAACTCATAAAACCAAGTCTTTCTTCTAAAGAGGATAAGTTCAGAAAAAAGGAACACGAAATTTTAAAATGGACTTTTGTTATAAAACCAAAAGAGACCAAAGAAATTCCTTTGCATTACACAATTGAATATCCTAAAAATGACAATATTTATTACAAATAAATTACAATTACAAATTTTAAAAAACACATTAACAATGAAATCAAATCAAATTATTTTTTTTATTTTAATAGTTATTTCAATTTCGTTATTTAGTTGCGATGGAATACGAACTATAGAATACGATAACGGTATTTATGTAGGAAAAACGAAAGGAGAAATACGCGAAGGAGAAGGAACATATACTTGGAATTCGGGAGATGTTTATATCGGTGGATTTTTAAACGACCTAAAAAGTGGAAAAGGAAGTTACACTTATGCTAACGGAGACACTTACGATGGAGATTGGTTAAACGACAAATTTCATGGCTATGGAATATATACAGTAGCAGAAGATGGTACACAATATGAGGGAAATTATGAAAATGATTTAAAAAATGGAAAAGGTAAAATTTCTTTTGGAGGTGGTGATACTTACGATGGTGATTGGAAAGAAGATTTTTTTCATGGAACAGGAACTTATACTTATGCAAGTGGAAACAAATACGAAGGAGAATGGCAAGACGATAAATATCACGGCAAAGGAGTTTATACTTATGCTAATGGAAATAACTATGTTGGAGAATTTAAAAACGATTTACGAGACGGTACAGGAACTTATATATGGAAAGAAGAAAAAGAAAAATATGTAGGAGCTTGGAAAGATAACGAATTTTATGGTAAGGGTACATATTACTATGCAGATGGAACTTATGAAAAAGGAATTTGGGAAAATAGTAAATTGATTAAGGCTGATAGATAGTCCCTACCAGTGTTGGTCTGATTAACAAGTATTTACAAAAATATGATTTTATTTCTTTATAT
>JAOZTW010000960.1 GCA_029938985.1 Bacteroidales bacterium
GCAAATAATCAATGCTTTAATGTTCTGGTAAAAAGTTTTCCCGACTTTTCAGTAAGATTATATTTTTATTATACATTTCAAATTTAATTATATTATGACATGTTTCACAAGTTCAAATTTTAAGTTACTTTTGAAACATGTCTTTTTTATATGCTGTCTTTGAGTAAAAATTCGTTTTTAATCATTGTTTTGTTATTAATAATATAATAAAATTTATCAAAAACATCAAGAGTTTTTTGTTTGTATTTATAGTCTAAAAGCGGGAAGTTTTTGTATAATTCATAAATTTCATTTTTATTTTTATTAAAAATACTAAAAATATAATCTAATTGAATAGTGTCTTTACAAAATCCAGAATAAATACTGTGTTGAGTAGAATCTAATTCAAAAATAGAACTTAGACTTGAATAAGGAGTGTGTGCAATTTTTGAAAAATCAAAATCATAAGGTACTGGATATGCTGGTTTTGTGGAGTCTGCCGAGATAAGAGTAATATTGTGAAGATACCAAACCGACCAATCTGTATTGGCTATCATATATTGAAAAACGGAAAGTAAAGTAATCTGGTCGTAGTTAGTTTTATACTGCTCTAAATATAGTTTTTCTAAAACCTTCGCTTTGTTTCGTTTTGCCATTTTTTTAGAATTTTCAATCAAAAAACCATACTTTATTAGAGTGTCAAATGCTTGATGAGTGTCAATATATGTAATTTTTACTAACCTTACTTTGTAACTTTTGGGAGTTAGGATATTATAAATTTTATAAATTAAATATTCAGAAAAAAGATACTGTTCATATTCCGCTATGTTTGTTCTACAATGTGTTACTAATTTTAATTTCTTCTCTTTTGCAAATATTGTGTTCTTGCGTTTTTTCTTTTTACCAAATTTCAGTTTTATAGGAGGAAAATTACAATAATTAGAATCTCTACGAAAATATCCTCTTGTTTTCACTTTTAAATTCAATGAAATAGGTCTATCGTTTTTATTGATATAAGAAATTTTAGCATCATGATAAAATCGTTTTTCATCAATATCCGAAAACAATTGCCCAAAATTAGTCTCTAATGTTAGTTCTAATATTGAATCTGATGCAAATAAATCGTTGTTTTTTTTAATTTCTATAGTATTTTTATTTGAACAACATAATGCAAAAATTGAAAAAATACATAAAATAATTATTAATAATTGATTTTTCTTCATAGCTTTATCTGCCTTTTGAATTTTATTTTTTTAGAAAACCATATTTATATACCTTTGGTTCTATTTTTTTGTAAGTATATTTAACTTTACTCTCAAGTTCTGCAATAAGTTTCATATAAGTTTTATCATCACTTTTATTGTTCATTAGGTAATCCCTACAAAACAGTGTTGGTCTGACTATCGATGAGTTACAAAATTGGATAAATTAGCAAAAATTTCCAATTTAATTGTTTTTCTGTAATTTTTGGTAGTCCCTACAAAACAGTGTTGGTATGATTATCAATTAGTTACAAAACGGGATAAGTTAG
>JAOZTW010000027.1 GCA_029938985.1 Bacteroidales bacterium
CAATTAATCAATGCTTTAATGTTATGATAAAAAGTTTTCCCGACTTTTCAGTACTTTAGTGTTTTGCGATATTCTTTTATTTTGTTTTTTTAAGAAAATATAAAAATCCGATACTAATTATTACATCAATTAATCCAAAAATAATTATTATTCTTATCAAGTCTTCTGCAAATACATAATAAGCTATTATTATAGCAAAAAGTAACCTGCCAATACCATTTAATAAGATAATAGTTCTGTTTTTTAACGGATTTTTTGACACCACAAGTATTACTGCTCCAATCAGAACTAAATCTATTCCAGCGGTATTTATTAGTAAGGCATTTAATGGATTTGTTGGTATTGAAACAGCTTGTCCTCCAAGTCCAAGTGCAAAATTTATTTTATTAAAAAACAAAAGATAATGTTCGTAAATTATGGGAAAAATTAGTAAAAATGCAGAAACAATATTAAATGTTCCGCTAAATTTGAGTAAATTTTTGAATTGATTTAAAGTCTTATTTTGCATTTCAATTAGTTGTTTAGAAACGATACAATTATTCAATGGTTCAATGATACAATTAAATGACAGTTAACCTGCCGATTAAAGAAACACAATGTGTAAAAACTTTTGTAAGGGTACTTTGTGTTTAGAGATTAGTGATTTTTACGGCATTATTGTGTTGTAAAACTTAGTTTTTTTAACAAATATTTTTATAAATAGTTGAATTTTAAAGAGTAAACCAACAACTAACCACTAATTATTTTGCCAATCGTTTTAAAAATTATTTTCAAGTCTGTTTTAATACTTATTTCGTCAATATATTTAAGATTAAGTTCCAGTTTTTTTGGCATAATCTCTTCAATATATGTTTTTTCTGGATTTTTGGATTCTCCAAGTAATCTGTTTTCGTCTATATATTTAATTGAGGCATAGTCTGTTATTCCTGGTTTTACAGATAAAACCTTTTGTTGACTTTGAGTGTATAAATTTGTATATTTTCTCACTTCGGGTCTGGGACCAACAAGGCTCATTTCGCCTACCAAAACATTAATAAGTTGCGGAAATTCATCAATTTTATATTTACGTAAATAATAACCTATTTTGGTAATTCGGTTGTCTCTATTGCCCACGGTTAGCAAACCTTTTGTGTCCGAAGCAGGTTTCATGGTTCTGAATTTTAGCAATTTAAAATCTTTTTTTTCTTTTCCTACTCTAATTTGTTTGTAAAACACACCTCCTTTGCTATCCAAAACAATAAGTATGGATATTAATAAAAAAAATGGGAGTAAGAAAAACAGCCCACAAAAAGAAAACAAAATATCAAAAATTCGTTTCATTTAAAAAATAATTTTAGTATTTGGCAATTCTGCGACAAGTTTTTTTATAGTAGCATTGTCAAGATTATTGTCTGTTAAAATTAGCTTTTCTAAATTTTTCAAGTTGGTAATTTCGTCAGGTAAAGTAGTTAAGCCGTTGTTGCTCAAATTTAAGAGTTTCAAATTTTTGAGCTGTCCAATAGAACTTGGAATATTGGTAATTTGATTATTAAAAAGGAATAATCGTTCTAAACTTTGCATATTACCAATATTTTCAGGTAAGGCATTTAGTTTATTATTAGAAATATAAAATTCCTTTAAATTTGTAAGGTTTGTTATTTCATTTGGTAGAGTTATTAATATATTATTATCTAACTTAAGTGTTGTAAGATTAGTAAGTTGACCAATTTCAGAGGGTAATTCTTTCAACGAATTTTTCATCAAATAAAGTACAGTTAAATTAGTCAATGTACCTATTTGTGGGTCAAGTTCTGTAAGTTTGCTGTAATACAAATACAGTTGATAAACCTCAGTTGGTTCCACCAGTGCGTCCTCCATCGAATAATATATTATCTCTTCTTTTTTTTGTTGAGAAGACACTAAAGCAATATTTGTAAAGAGACAAATTATTGTAAATACTAATGTTAAACTTTTTTTTACAGAAAAAATCATAATTTATTTAATTTAATTAATTAATATATGTAAATATAACTTTAAATTTTGATAATTATTCTATTAAATTAAAAAATTATTCCAATTAAAATCGATAATTTAATCCTGCTGATAAAAAATATGGAGAACCTATTGAAAATTCTAAATTAAAACCAAAATTATCAGTGAAATAAGCTTCAAATCCGAAAATAGTGAGTTGGGCCGCAAAAGAAGTATAGGGTATAACATATTTTGTTGCTACTGGAATTCTGCTTAAAACAAAATTATCTAAAAAGTCGGGAGTAATTGTTTCTATATAATCTATTAAATTTCCTGTCTCAATTCTTAATTGCCACCAAGTAAGCCCAAGTCTCAAACCACTGTAAAGACTTACTGACTGTTGATTAACATAATAAAATGTTGGTTTAACTGCAAAATTAGCTCTATGTGCTTGCAACAAAATCAAGTTACCAGTACTGTTTATATCTAACAAGTCGGCTTTAAAATATTGATACGACCCCATAACTCCAAGACTAACCCAACTTTCTAATTGATATTCATAAGATAATTGACCTACTGGCGAAGAAATACTATTATTAACAATACTATTATTCATATCACTAATATTTACCCAATATCCTGCCATACTTATACCTGCATTCAATTTTATTTTTGAGTTATAATCAGAAGTTTGCGAATACAAACTTGAAGAATTAAAACAAAATAAACATAATATAATTATTCCAAATAAAATTCCCTTTTTTTTCATGTTTTCAATTTTTAAAATTATTAAATCAATATAAATCTATTTCAAAAAAGAAAATACATAACAATTGTTTTTACAACTATTTAGTGAAAAAGAAAAAATAACTAACCCCAATCTACTTGTTTATTTTGCCCTTTTAAAAATATCATTAAATAGCTCGCTATTTGCAGATTTATTAAAATAATAGAAGAACAAAAAAACGGCGTATTCCGGAGTTACTTATTATTTCATTTTCACTTAAGCATTTCTTAATTAATATTTTGGCGTTTTTCACGAGTGTCAAGTTCAAGGCTTTTTTGAAATATTAGAATTAAAGTTTACCTTTGTAAATGAGCATTTTAATATTTCAAAAGTAACGAAGAAATTGATACACGTGAAAAATGCCAAAATAAGTTTGTCTTTACACCATTATTACTTCAAGACATTCATATATTTTATTTAACAAAGTTAAGAATATTTTTACAAAAAGCAAATAAAATACGACATATATATAAAAAAAAATTATTCTAATAATAATTCTTATTTTTAATTTTGTGGCAAAATTTTAAAAAAAAATTGTAAATTTGCAATTCAATATATTTTTTCATTTTTTAAAAATGGAATTTCAAATCTCAAAAACCTATTTATGAAATCTTTAATTTATTTTTAATCATTTTCAGTCTTTTTATTGTTTCAAAACAAACTTTTGCTCAAAAAAATTCTTCTGATACTCTTGAAATAAATAAACTGATAATAAAAGAGAATTTTTTTTCAAACAAAAATACAGACTCTTCAGTGCTTTACATTAATAATGCTATAAAAATTAGTAAAAAAATAAAAAATATGAAGCCAAATCTGAAATAGCTATTCATCACATTTATTCAATAAATTGCGAATACGAAAAAGCCGAACAACACTTAAAAAATGCTATTTTTTTATATCAATTATTAGACGATGACGATTTAATTTCAAAAACAAACAATAAATATGCTTGGTTACAAATCTTGCGTGGAGAATATATTGAAGCAATTATTTATGCAAATAAAGCTTTGCAATATGAAAAAATATCGCTATACGAGGAGGCAAATTCCTATAATACGTTAGCATCAGCTTATCAGTATTTTGGTAACTATACAGAAGCTTTAGATTATTTTTTCAAAGGATTAAAAATTCACGAAGAAAATAAATTTATGAGAGGTATTGCTGTAACTTATAACAATATAGCGGCAATATACAACGCACAAGACGAAAATGAAAAATCGTTGGAATTATATTTGAAAGCTAAAAAAATCTTTATAGAAACAAATAACACATATTTACTACCTGCAACTATTAATAATATAGCATCTGTTTACCTAAAAAACATCAACACGACTCTTCCGAATTTTACTATCAAAAAGCATACAAGCTTCAAAAAGAAAACAATAATATTGTAGAATTAGCTCGTGTGGCTTCAAATTTAGGACAACTATATCTTGAGACCGAAGATTATACAAAAACTGATGTTTTTTTACAAGAAGCTATAAGTATTTTTGAAAAAACAGAAAATGGAACTAATTTATCTATTTGTTATCATTTAAAATGAAAATTTAATAAATTTTTCAACATCAATATAAAATTAAGTACCCATACAAAAGTTTTTACACATTTGTATTTCTTTAATCTATTGGTTTACAATTGTATCATTGAACCATTGTATCATTGTATCATTGCACCATTCATTATCTACTTACAATCACTTCAAAAATTATTTTTGCTTCCATTTTTTTATTTCGTGCCAAACGACCCAACATTTTTTTTGTTAACATAAAATAAGCCATTGGAACATGTAATTTGTAATGTTTTTTAAAGAATTTAAGATAACTTGAATATAAATATTTTCCTGTATTTACATTAAATTCGTCTTCAAGATATTTATTACCAATTGTTTTTCCTTGTTTATGATAAACAACACTTTTGATAGCTGTATAATTTGTTAGTCCATATTTTTTTGCTGTTATACACCAATCTACATCTTCGCTATACAAAAAGTAACCTTCTGGCATATAGCCAATTTTGGAAATCAAACTTTTGTGAAAAAACATAGCTGCTCCAATTACATAATCTGGCTCATTGGTTAGATTATCATATTGTCCAACATCTTTTTCTCCTTTTCCAATCAGTTTAGAAACAGCAAACCATTTATTTATTTCTCCACCAACTGTTTGAATAATTTCAGTATTATTATAATACATTAATTTTGAACCAATGAAACCAATTTTTGAAGTTTTTATTTTATCATAATAACAATTTACTAACTCGTTAATTGCATTTTTATGAATAACTGTGTCGTTGTTTAAAACCCAAATAAATTCACTATTATCTGTGTTTAATATGTATTTAATTGCGAGATTATTAGCCTCAGCAAAACCTTTATTTTCTTCAAATTGAATAATATGAATATTTTTGTAATATTTACAAATTTTTTTTAACTCAAAAAATGAATTATTAATATTTGTAACTTCTACAATAATTATTTCAAAATTTGTATAATTATTTTTCATCACACTTTCAACACACTCTATTGTGTCTTGCCAAGTTTTATAATTAACTAATATTATAGATATTTTTGCTTTATTCAATAACATAATCTACCGTTGAAGGTTTGGAAGAAAAAGATTTTATATTGTTGGGAATAGACATTATTTGAACTTTTAGTTTGCTATTCAAATTGTTATTAATTGTTTTATAATCTATTATAGCTCTAAATTCGTGGTCCGAAATTTTCCCATAATGACTAAAACCTACTAAGTATTTAACATTAACTTTGTTTGGAAATATTTTTATACTCAAGCTGTCGGGTAGGTTAATAATTTCTATTGGAATAATTATTTTTGTTTCTGTATATTCTTCAACATCAATATCTATATCAATATAATCTTGTGAATAATTTAAGTTTTTATTGGTTTCCAGCATTAGTTCTTGCGAAACATTTATCGATAATTTATTTAACTTTAATTTTTTGGTTTTAATAAAATCAATTGTGTCTAATAAAGATGCAGGACCTTTAACTATAATGCTATCAGGAGCAATAACAATATCATTTTTTAGCATAAATTGATTTTTATAGTTAATTTCTGAAATAAGTTTAACTGGCACTTTTTTTTCAGTAATATGTGTAAAATTGAAATATATTGAGTCTGGTTTAATTTTTAAAATCTTAAAATCTTCACTAAATTGTGCCTCTAAGTTTCTGGTAAGATTATTGGTTAAAAAAAATAATTTTGAAGAGTCTGATTTTGATAAAAGTCTTAAATCAACTGAACTAACATCAATTTTCAATGGCATAAAGTTACTACTTAATTTATAGCTCAAAATACTAAATCCGTCGGCATTAATTTTTATTTTTAGTTTATTAGGGAGTTCTTTTATGTTTATTTTATCTTGTGGAAAATGAATAAAAACTACTGGAAATTGTAAATTTGTCAAATAATTTTGATTTAAGGCATTCAAAAACCATAATATTGTAGAAATAATTAAGAAAAAAGCAAATACAAACATTTTCTTATTTAGCTTTAAATCTGGTATTTTCATAATAAAGGAATGATACAATTATTTAATGGTTCAATGATATAATTATGTGATTATAAACCAATAGATTAAAGAAATGCAGAAGTGTAAAAAACTTGTGTTTGGGTACTTATTTATTTTAATATGCTCCCTCACTGTAAAGAGTTATAAAAATAGCAAAACCAATAATAACCAAAATTGATAATATAATTAATATTGAAATGCAAAGTCCAATTATTCCTGTAATTTGCCCAATTGTAAGATAGTCGTTTGATTGTTTTGTGAACAGGTTAGGATTTTCAAGATATATTTTCTTTGCTTTTTTATATTTTACTAGTGCAATTATTGAAGGTATCACTCCTAAGCCAGGAAAGACAATAGATATGATAATTGAAACTACACCAAGTATTAAAATTGCTAACGATTCGGGTACATCTTGGAGTTGATGATGAAAATTATTATGAGTATTTTGTGGTTGCATATTACTTGGTATTAATAGTTTAAATTAAAAACGCCATAGCAATACGTTTTTAAACAGATACTATGGCGTTACTCTATAATATAAAAATATTAGTCTAACAAAGGTCTTCCATCGGCCATTCCCATTTTTCCTGTGAAAATGTTAAAAAGATCGATATACATCCATACCATACATCCACCAAATGTTAATAATTGTATCCACCAGTTAGAGTATCCCATCATTAATCTGTGAATACCTAAGGTTCCAAGAAACCAACATACTATTAACATTGTCATTTTGGGCTGTTGTTTTTTTTCTTCTGCTTCTGCCATAATAATTAAATTTTTAAGGGTTAATAAATAATTGAATACAAAATTAGAACAAAAATAATTATAAAAAAAATATTTTCAAAAATTTATTTAAACAATTTTATAATCGCTATTTCAATTGCAATAAATACCAATGCAATTATGATAAAAATTCTCCAAAGCTTTTTTCCTTCACTACTTTCTTTTATCTTTTTTTCTAATAATTTTGTATCCGTATTAATAATATTTATGTTTTGAATAGAGTACTTTTTCAACTCATTTTCAATATCTTTAATAGAATAATATTCTAAATCAGATTCTTTTCGGTTATAATTAAATGCAATATTTTTTATTATATCTTTCTCATTTTTTATCAAATAATTTCCTGCTTCAAGTAGATTATTTGATAAATTTATTTTAATATTTTTCCCACTATTTATTGTTTGAGGAATAAAATCGTAAGTGCCATCTACTTTTTCAATTCGTAAAAATTCAGAAATAGAAGAAATATTTTTAAGTTCAATATTCTCTTCTTTATTTATGGTGTAATAAATTTTTTCGGTAAGTTGGCTATATATCGCAATATTGTAAAAAGTGGGCGAAAACAATGGATGTGTTACAAAATTTCCTGAATTTTTATTCAATGGCATTGCAAAAACATAAATGTTTCCTTTTCCTATTTTACTTGTACTTAATATTTTCTGTCCATTTTCTGTTTCAAGCAATGTTTCTTCTCTATTTAATAAGGCGTTTTTAAAAATAAAATATTTTGATATAATTGGTAACTCTGTATTGGGTTTTAAATTTTTAATTGTATTATGATAAAGTAAATGCTGTGTGTTAATATTTCCAATTTTTGTTCTACTTGTGTCTAATTTTTTAATTGAATTTAAGTTTAAAAACATTAACAAATCGTTGTATTGTTTTATCTCAGCTTTTATATTTGGAATAAAAACGGCTGTTCCGCCATTGTTTAAATAATTTTTTAATTCACTTTTTAGACCAGATGAATAGTTTTCTATCTCCGAAAAAATTATTAAATGGTATTTATTAAACTGGGAAATTGGGATATTATTCTCCGAAAAATTTTGCACTTCAAAATCTTCATTATTTTTAAAATACGAATTAAGGAAAATATTATCTTTTTCATTGTTAACAATCAGTATTCTAATTTTTTCTGCTATCGAATACGAGAAATAAAATACGTTGTCGTAAACAACTGGATAGTCGGTAATTTCTACTTTTCCATTAATAAAACCTTTTTCTGTATTACTATATATTATTTCAACTGTTTGCAACGATTTTGCATCAACATTGTAGCTTCCAATGGTTTTTAAAGTATCGTTAATAAATAATTTTATTGGCATATCTTGATAGCCCTCTTCCGAAATATTTTTTATTACTACAAATAATTTTTCTTCTTTTCCATAACTTCTGTATGGTGTGTCAAAATAAACACTATCAATATAAACATTGCTTGATTTATAGGTAGATAGTGGCATCAAATATATTTGAGAAATAGAATCTTTTGGAAAATTCTGAAAATCAGTTGTGTTTTTTTGAAAGTCGGAAATAAAATATAACACACTATTATTGTCTTGTTCTGTTTCAACAAAATCATTCATTTTTGAACTAACAGTACTCATTTTTCTATAATTTGACGATGTGTTTGTTTCTCCCACAAAGTCTTCAATTATTTCTCTATTATATAGATGTTGATGTTTTCCTTCAAAATTATTTGTTAAAAATAAATATTTGGTTGTAGGTTGGTGTGCTTTTATAATGCTGTTAGCTTTGTTTTTAGCTACTTCAATTATTTTCCCAAATTTACTTTCTGCATTCATGCTAAAAGAATTATCAAGATAAATACCTATTATATTTTCTTTTCTATCTACTTCGTTATTTGATTTTAATATAACTGGCTGAGCAAAAGCAATTACTAATGCAACAATAGTTAATATTCGTGCAATTAATATAAGTATTTCTTTTAATTTTGATTTAGATTTTGTTTGCTGTTCTATATTTTTAAGAAAACTTACATTGCTAAAATACACAGTTTTATAAGTCCTAAAATTGAACAGATGAATAATTATTGGTATTGAAATGGTAAATAAAAACCATAAAAATTGTGGGTAAAGAAAAGTCAAGGGATTGGGTATTTGAAATTGGAATTGTTAATAATTTTAACATGATTTACAAGTGCGAAATTTATAGTTTTTAAAATTTATTCTTTAAACGAGTATTCTAAAATTAACGGATAATTCACACTTGTAAAACATGCTTAACTTTTAAATAAGTACACACACACAAAAGTTTTTACACATTTGTATTTCTTTAATCTATTGGTTTATAATAACATAATTGTATCATTGAACAATAGAACAATTGTATAATTCCTTATTTTAATCCTAATCTGTAATATAATTTACCGAAGCTAATTCTAAAATAGTTTCATGCCATGGTGGGGCTGCTCTCACAACATGAGAAAAAATACTTTCTGGATTTTCTATAATATAAGGAAAGATTTTATTTGTTTGTAAAATTGCATCTTTTAAATAATCTATTATTCCTTCAATATTATTAAATTTTGATATTTTTTGCATTCTAACATATTCAAATCCTACACCACCTCTAAAAGAGGTATATTTTTCTTCCTGGGCTGTTGTCCAGTCTTTTAGGTGTTTATTGAAAAAATCATTATATTTGCTTCTAAGCTCTTTATTAGTTCCGTTTGTTCTCACAAGCACATTCATGCCCACATGACTAAATTGGCTATTTAGTTCTTCTCGGTTAAAAAAACCAACATTTATTCCAAAAACATAAGTCATTTCTTCACGAACAAAGCCCAAACCAATAAAATGCCAAGAATCAGATACTCTTTGATGAGTAAATTTGCCCAGCTTTTCTTTGAAGAAAGGTTTAATTTCTTTGAAAATTTCCCTCCTCACATCTCTATCAGATATTTTTTCTTGCATTTGAAAATCTTAATTAATTAATTTCACAAAAATAGAATTAAAATTGTAAAAAAAGAATTTTTATTGATTTATTTTTATGTGTTTTTTGTATTTGCAGATTTATTCACTCCAATTCTGTAATTTCAGTTGCAGAACAACTGCAGGTGAATTAAAAATTAAAAATTAGGAATTAAAAATTGGTTTACACCTTAAAATTCAATTATTTATAAAATTATTGTTTAAAAACAAAGTTTTTAACATAATAATATAAGGGCGTTTTTCATGAGTGTCAAGTTTAAGGATTTTTTGAAATATTAGAATTAAAGTTTATCTTTGTAAATGAGCATTTTAATATTTCAAAAGTAACGAAGAAATTGATATTCGTGAAAAATGCCAATATTAAGGCTGTAAACAGCAATTCTTAATTCCCGTTTACAGCCTTATGTTTAAATAAAGTTACATAATAGAATTTACTATTTTGTCAAGTTTTTCTTCCATTGCCTGTTCGGTCTTTTCAAATTCTTGTTTTGAAGCAAGTTCCGTACAAACGCTTATATAAAATTTTATTTTAGGTTCAGTTCCTGATGGGCGAACAGAAATTTTTGTATTATCAGATAAGAAAAATTGTAGAACATTTGATTTTGGTAAATCAATAGTTACTTCTTCTTGTGTTTCAATATTTGTAGATTTTTGAGTAAGATAATCTTTGATTGTTACTATTTTACTGCCATTTATTTCTTTTGGAGGATTTGTTCTGTATGCCTCCATCATATTTTTAATTTCTTCCTCGCCATCTTTTCCTTTTTTAACAAGGTTTACCAATCGCTCTTTATATAGTCCAAATTCAACATAAATATCAATTAATAAATCATATAATGAGTTTCCGTTGTCTTTTGCCCAAGCAGCTGCCTCGGCAAGTAAAGCACATGACATTACAGCATCTTTATCTCTAACAAACTCTCCTGCAAGGTATCCATAACTTTCCTCGCCACCTCCAATAAATGTTTTTTTACCTTCATTTTTTCTTATAAGGTCTGCAATAAATTTGAAACCAGTAAGTACGTCAAAAATTTCTACTTCAAATTTATCAGCTATTTCTGTTATTAGTTCGGTGGTAACTATAGTTTTACAAACATATTCTTTACCAGTAAGTTTTTTATTCTCTTGCCATTTTTTCAATAAATAATACACAAGTATTGAGCCAGTTTGGTTTCCATTTAATATTGCAAATTCACCAGCACTATTTTTTACAGCTATCCCCACTCTATCAGCATCTGGGTCTGTTGCCATAACTATGTCTGCATCAATTTCTTTTGCTTTTGTTAATGCCATTTTTAATGCTTCTTCGTTTTCTGGATTTGGCGAAATAACCGTAGGAAAATTTCCATCTGTAATATCTTGTTCTGGAATATTTATTATGTTTGTAAATCCAAATTTTTGGAGAACATCTGGAACCAGTTTAACTCCTGTACCATGTATTGGAGTGTAAACAATTTTTAAATCAGTCTGATTTTTAATTGCTTTGGGGCTTAATGATAGCTCTTTTACTTTGTTTAAATAAATCTCATCAATTTCCGTGCCTAAAATTTCAATATTTTCAGGTTTTTCATTAAAATTAATATCTTCAACCGATAATTTCAAAAATTCGTTAACCACATTTTTATCGTGGGGTGCAATTACCTGTCCGCCATCGTCCCAATATGCTTTGTATCCATTGTATTCCTTTGGGTTATGCGATGCAGTAATCACCACTCCTCCTTGACAGCCAAAATGACGGATTGCATAAGACAACTCTGGTGTGGGGCGTAAAGCATCGAAAAGGTAAACTTTAAAGTTGTTTGCAGAAAATATTTTTGCAGTAGTTTCGGCAAACAGTCTGCTATTATTACGATTATCGTGTGCTACGGCAACTTTAATCATTTTGTTGTTTTGGAAGTTTTGCGATAAATAGTTTGCATAACCCTGAGTGGCAAGTCCTATGGTGTAAATATTTATTTTGTTTGTTCCAACTCCCATAAGTCCTCGCAAACCACCTGTGCCAAATTGTAGGTCTTTATAGAAACTTTCAACAAGTTCTTTTTCGTCGTTTTCGAGCAAATACTTAACTTGTTTTTTCGTTTCTTCGTCGTAATTTCCTTCAAGCCATTGTTGAGCTTTTTGTTTAATTTTTTCTATCATTATAATAACTTTTTTATTAATTAAAAAATAAAAACCTTAAACAGAATTTTATTTGTTTAAGGCGTTTATAAAGAATTAGGAATTAGGAATTCCTAATTCTTTATTCCTAATTCTTAATTTATATTAGAATTTTCAATTATGTCTTCGTCTATTTCTTCCCAAATATCTTCATCTTGAAGAATATCATCATCAAAATTTTCGTCTAATTCCTCTAAAAGCTCTTCAAGTTCTTCGTCTGTAAGATCTTCAAAATCATCATCTACATCATCAAAATCTTCGTTAAAAATTTCGTCAATTTCTTCGTCTGTCAATTCCTCAATTAATTCATCTAATAATTCATCGTCTTCAAGAATATCATCATCTAAAATATCATCGTCGAAAATTAGACCGTCGTCATCTTCATCTTTTTTTGTGAATTTATAGTCAAAATGTGGATTGTAATTGAAGAAATAATATTGATTCATAATAATTTTTTTAATTTAATATATTTTATAATTAATTGAATTTTAAGGTGTAAACCAATTCGTAATTCATTACTCTTAATTGTTTCTTTTTTTTCTATCTTTTTAAGGCATTTTTAAATATCAAAGTCTAATTCCTCTTCGTTTTCTTCTTCTTTATCCATTATACTTTTGTCAATCAATATTCTTCCGCAAAATTCACAAACAATAATTTTTTTGTTTGAAACAATATCTAATTGTCTTTGAGGGGGAAGTTTGTTAAAGCAACCACCACAAGCATCTCTGTCAACAGATACAACAGCAAGTCCGTTTCTCATTGCATTTCTTATTCTTGCATAGGCAGTTAAAAGTCGTTCTTCTATAACATTTCCTAATTTATCAGATTCAATTTGAAGTTTTTCTTCGTCTTTTTTAGTCTCAGTAACTATTGCATCTAATTCAAGTTTGGACGCGTTTAAGTCCATAACCTTATCTGCAATTTCTTTATGTGTGTCTTCTATTTGTAATTTTTTTTGTGATAGAATCGATTTATATTCTTTAATTCGTTTTTCAGATAATTTAATATCTAAATTTTGATATTCTGTTTCTTTTGTCAACGAATCATATTCTCTGTTATTTCTAACATTTTTTTGTTGCAAATTATATCTTTTTATTAAAGCTTGGGCACTTTTAATCTGTGCTTTCTTATCATCTACTTGTTTGCTGAGATTTGCTATTTCTTTTGAAAAATTAGATTCTCTTGTTTTAATTCCTGCTATTTCATCTTCCAAGTCTTGAATCTTTAGAGGTAATTCTCCTCGTAATCTTCTAATTTCATCAATTTTAGAATCAATTATTTGTAATTGAAAAAGTCCTATTAGTTTGTCTTTTACGGTAATTTCTATATTATTGGAATTCATATTTTATTGTTTTTTAAATAGTTTGGTTAAAAATATTTAACTGGATTTGTATTTACATCTGATATTTTAACAGCAAAGGTAGTAAAATTTTCTTTAATAAAATCAAAAAAAAGTTGTTTTGTATATTGTTCGCTTTCATAGTGTCCTATGTCTGCAATTATAATTTTGTCTTCGGCATCAAAAAATTGATGGTAAGAAAAATCTCCTGATATAAAAATATCTGCTTTTCCTCTTATTGCATTTTTTAATAAAAAACTGCCAGCACCTCCACAAAGTGCTACTTTTTTTATTTTTTTATCAAATAATTTTGTATGTTTTATTGTTTTTAAATCAAATTGTTCTTTAAGTCTCATCAAAAAATCAAGCTCATCAATAGCCTCATCTAGTTCACCTATCATTCCTGAACCTACGCTTGATAAATTGTTTTCTATTTTGAATAAATCATAAGCAACTTCTTCATAAGGGTGTGCCTTATGTAATGCAGAAATTATTTGGTTTACTTTTTCTACGGGAACAATTGTTTCTATACGAGTTTCTGATTCTATGTGAGTTTTATTAATTTCTCCCACATAGGGCTTTGAATTTTCGTTTGCTCTAAATGTGCCTTGACCAGTGCTGTTAAAACTACATGAATCGTAGTTTCCAATATGACCTGCTCCAGCTTTAAACAGTTGGTTTCTTATATTTTCGGCGTGTTCTATGGGGACAAATGTAACTAATTTTTTTAACAGATTGCTTTTGGTAGCTAATATTTTACATTTTTTTAAATTCAATTTTTTACATAATTCATTATTAACACCTTTTTGAATGTTATCTACATTGGTATGAACAGCAAGTATGGCAATATTATTTTTAATTGCTTTAATTACTGTACGTTCAATATAATTTTTACCTGTCAAGCTTTTCAAACCCTTAAAAATTATTGGGTGATGTGAAATTATCAAATTGGCTCCAATATCAATAGCTTCTGAAATAACGTCTTCTGTTGTATCTAAGGTTATTAAAACAGATGTAATTTCTTGATTTTTATCCCCAACTATTAAACCTGAGTTATCATAAGCCTCTTGAAACATGAATGGTGCAAATTCATTAAATTTATTAATCAGTTGCTTTATTGTTATTTTCATTTTGCAAATTTACATATTTTTTTTAATAATAAAATTATTTTGCATAAATTTACATCATCAACTATGAATTAGAAATTAGGAATTAGGAAATAAAATTGGTTTACTGCTTAAAATACAATTAATTATAAAAGTATTATTAAAAAACAATATTTTACAACATAACTAATATAATTAGTTTAGTCTTTTTTTGGATAAAATAAAAGAGTATCTTAAAAATTAATTTTGTTTTATCAAACAGAATATAGTATTTTTGTCATTTTTACAAAGATAAATATTTTTTGATATAAAAAAGGAGAATGGTTCAATGGTTCAATGATTCAATGATTCAATGGTTCAATGGTTCAATGATTCAATGGTTCAATGGTTCAATGGTTCAATTATATGATTACAAACCAATGGATTAAAGAAATACAAATGTGTAAAAACTTTTGTAAGAATACTTTGTTTTTAATTGAACGACAAAATTAATGTAACAGGTGGACACTTTGTAGGAATATTAAAAAATAAGGCATATCAAAAAAAAGAATAAACAATTGAATTTCAATTGTATTTCAACTGTATTTCATTTTTTCTATTGTATTTCATTTTTTCTATTGAGTTTCTACAAACTGTTAACGATTTAAACTTGCTTAAATGCCAAACTTCGAAATAATAATTGTATCAATAGTAATAATTTTTATTTTAACATCACTTTATTTTGAGATAGTTAGAGCAGGATTTACATTTCTTATTGGGGTGTCGGTGTTGACTGTTTTTAATATTCTTACACCTAAAGAAATGCTTAGTGGTGTTGCTAATGAGCAAGTTGCTGTAATAATGCTTTTGCTTTTGCTTGGTAATATTTTTAAAGAAACAGCTTTGTTAGATGTTTTTTTTGATAGAATATTTAGATCTACAAAAACATACAAAGGTTTTATGGCAAAAATAATGATAATTATTGCCCCACTGTCTGCTTTTTTAAACAACACACCACTTGTCGCAATTCTTATGCCTTACGCACATGGTTGGGCAAAAAAAAGAAATGTTCCTATTTCTAAATTATTGATACCATTATCTTATGCCGCAATTCTTGGAGGTTGTGCTACCTTGATAGGTACATCAACAAATTTAATTGTTAATGGACTCGTTGTAGAACAAATAATTATACCAGACTTACCTGAATTACAAATATTTGATTTTGTTCCAGTTGGTGCTCCAATGATAATTATTGGATTCCTGTATATGCTTTTTATAGGACACAAATTACTACCGTCCAAAATGGGTATTAACGAGGATTTTGTTAACAATACAAGACAATATGTAATTGAAGCTCAAATTCGTGAAAGTTCTGATTTGCACGGCAAAACAATTACCGAAGCAAAACTTAGAAATCTTCAAGAATTATATCTTTTTCAAATTATAAGAAAAGGTGCAATATTATCCGCAGTACCTTATGACACAGTACTTAGAGCAGGAGATATTTTGCTTTTTGCAGGCAATACCGAAGCTATTGCTAATTTAATTAAATTAAATCCTGCACTTCAAGTTCCCGCAGTAGGAATGTTTGCTCGCAAAAAAAATGTTGATATTGTAGAAATAGTAATCGCAGAAAATTCAACAATTTGTCATAAAACCCTTAAAAAAGAAAATTTTAGAGCTAAATATGAAGCTACTGCAATCGCAATTCATAGAAATGGAGAAAAAATATCGGGAAAATTGGGTTCTGTGCAACTAAAAGCTGGAGATGCCTTACTTTTACTTACAGGAGAAAATTTCCATGAATTATCTGCAAATACAAAAGATTTTTTTATTATATCAAAAGTAAAAGAAATTAGAGAAATCGGAATTTTAAAAATAATAGTATTAATAGGTGGAACATTTTTATCTATCCTCCTTGCTGCACTTGGTGTGGTTAAATTATTTATTGCTTTGGTCTTGTTTATGAGCCTATTATTGATATTAAATATTACTACCCCAAAAAAATTAGCAAAAGGAATTGATTATAATTTAGGATTTATTATTGCCATGTCGTTGGCTTTGGGGGTTGCAATGATAAAGACGGGTTTTGCCGAAATAATATCAGATTTTATAATTTTTATTTTAGTTCCACTCGGTTATGTTGGTTTGCTCGCAGGAATATATGTTATAACTGCTTTACTGGCAGCATTTATAACTAACAAAGCAGCTGTTGCAATTATTTTTCCTATTTCTCTCACTATGGCAAAAGATTTAGATTTGCCACCAATGCCTTTTATTTTAGTGGTATCGTTTGCAGCTGCTGCTAATTTTATGACACCAATTGGTTATCAAACAAACACAATGGTTTATGGACCTGGTGGTTATAGATTTAAGGATTATTTAAAAATAGGAACTCCACTAACTATTATTTACGGAATAGTTACAATAATAATTTTAAGATTAATGTATTTTTAAAATTGTAATTTTCACTTATATTTTTTTTACATAACAAAATTTAGGTTTATCTTCGTTCAAATTCCAAAGATGAATTGAACCGCCTTCGCATGATTTTACATGCTCGCAATTGTTACATACAGTGTTTTTTATCCATTTTCTATATCTAAAATCATCAAAATTATTCTCCCAAACATGCGAAAGACTATCTTTAAGAATATTTCCTCTATAAAAAGTTTCGTGATTATTGCTACAACCTGTGATGCTACCATCGGCAAGTATTGAAGCAATATTTATTCCCGAACGACAAAAGAATGGACTGTCTCTTACCTGTTTATCAATGTCAAAAGGTATCCAAGCCTCGCAACTAAAATTCAAATTTAGATTCCTTTCTGCATATTTTTTTTTGTTATTTTTTATCCAATCCAACATTTGTAGCGACTGTTCAAATGTGAGTTGAGTATTAGTATTGTCGGAAGCTCTGCCTGAGGGAAAAATTCGGAAAAGTCGCCACGATTTAATTCCTTTATCTATTAATATTTCAGCTACTTCATTTAATTCGTGCAGATTGTCAGGAAAAACACAAGTTACAGCATCTTTAAAATCAATTGTAGATTTGCCAATCAAATCAAGAGAATTCATTACTTTTTTAAAAGAAACATTACTATTTCTAAGTCTATTATGAGATTTTGCCAAACCGTCCAAACTAATAGTTATACTATATAAATCTTCTTTAATTAGTTGGTTCAATAATTTTTCTGAAAGGTTCATTCCGTTGGTAACCATTCCCCAGCGATTACCATTTTTTTTTATTCTATTCACTATTTTTACTAAATCGGGGTGTATGGTTGGCTCTCCTCCCGAAATAATAAAAGCTAATTCTTTGGAGTATTTTTCTGAAATATAGTCTATTATCTTGTACCAACTTTCTGTTGTAAGTTCGGCTGATTGAAAATCGGCTTTGCAATCTGAACCACAATGAATACATGCAAGATTACATTTTCTGGTAATTTCTAAAAAAAAATACAATAAAGCATGATTTTTTGCTTCTTGTTTTTTATACGAATTATGCAAACGAGACTGAACTTTATTTTTTAAAATCTTTATCATATATAAATTAATTTGAAATATGTGGACACATTTATTGTTAGTGAAAATGAAATAATAAGTAAGTAGATAAGGAATGATACAATTATTCAAAAGTTCAATAATACAATTAAATAATTATAAACCAATAGAATAAAGAGGCGTTTTTCATAAGTGTAAAGTACAAGGCATTTTTATTTTTTAAATACC
>JAOZTW010000400.1 GCA_029938985.1 Bacteroidales bacterium
TGCCAAATCTACTTTGTTGGTTATGTTGCCTTGGGGGTCGTAGGTATAATTTAGGTCTTGCAAAATATTTGTTCCTGCCTTGCGAGTGCTTAATAGCCTTGTTAGTCTAAAATTTTTGTTATCATAAAAATATTTTGTTTTACTATTATTACCATAATAAATATTAGTGCGTTGCAAACGAGCGTTGTATGTTATGTTCTGCACATAAACATCTGAATTGTTTATTACTTTTTTTAACAATCCAGTTTTGTTGTATTGGTTTGTTATAATATTTCCGTTTGGCTCTGTTTTTTCTGTTATTCGGTTTAAAGCATCGTATTTATGTGCAGTATTAAAAATATCAGGAAGCATGTTTTGTGGAGTGTTCCAGTCTATTGTGTTCTCGTAGTCTTGGCATATTTCTTTATCTATATGCAAAACATTGCCCTTAAAATCGTAGCTCAAAAAGGTGGTTTTGCCACTTTGGTCGTATTGCTTTGAGGGTTTTCCGTTTTTGTTAGACAATTGGTCGGTGCCATAAACAATTTTTTCTACAACAAAATCTATGCCTTGTTTTGTTAGCACAGTTTGTGTTGGGCGTTGTAGTTGGTCGTATTCATATTTTGTTGTGTGTTCACGGCTGTCTTTTGTTATCAGTGGTTTGTCGGCTGTGTCGGTAAAAATCCAGCGAGTTCCCGAGTCTATATTTGTCGATTTTACCAATCGTCCTGTAAGGTCAAATATGTTTTTTGTCATTTCACGTTGTTTGGCATCTTTCACCATCAAAGGATTACCCGTGATGTCAAGCTGAGTTCGCACCGAGTATTTACCCTGTTCGCCGTTGTCGTCTGTTGTAATAAATGGTCGTCCGAGTATGTCGTATTTTATTATTTGCGGAGTATCGTGATGCTTTGCTGCAAGCCATAAACTTCTTGCCACAGGTTCTGTTGGTTCTTGTTCTTGTGGGTTGGGCGAACCATTATTGTCATACAATTGGCTGTGCATCACGGTGTCGTTGGCATCGTAGTTGTATTGCTCCCAAGCATTAAAAAGCACTTTTGTAAACGTACCATCTGGCATGTCTGTGCGTATTAGTCTGCCAAGTGGGTCGTAGTGCAGTATAGGAGTAACTCCCGTTTCCACTATTTCAGCTTCTGTTTCGTATTTATGTGTGTTGCTATAATATGGTTCATACTGTTTCACAGGTTTTCCTTTGTTGTTCAATACCGTTCTGCCTGTGCCAATCCATTGTGGCATTCTTTCGGTTTGTGGTTCGGCTTGCATTTTTGTCATAACTGCTTGCCCCAAGCCAGAAGAATAACTGTAGGCTACCACTGCTTCTCGCAAATCGGCATTTTGTGAGTTGGCGTGTTGCGTAAATTTTGTAGATTTAGAAAAATTAGGAAGCAGGTTTTCCATATAATTAAACAATTGGTATTCAAACAGTTCTGTTGGTTCTTCTGTTGTGTCTCCCTCTCCGTTTTTGCCCTGCACAACAGTTTTACAAACCATGCCAAGCCTGTCAAATACTGCTATTGAGCTGTTTCCGTTTATGTCGGTTATTTTTTTGGGTTGCAAAACTCTGTAATCATGCTCTGCCACAATTGTGTTGCCCATTGTGTCTGTAACAGTTTTGGGAAACAGCAAATAATTGTCATAAACAATTGTAGTTTCATTATTAAACTGGTCTATGGTTTTGATTGGTAAGTAAAAATTATTGGCATCAAAAATTTGCCTTGGCGATTGTTTCCAATAATATGTTTTTCCATCGGTTTCGTCTTGTTCTTTTATGTATGCTGCTTTTGTGTTAATAAAATTGCTGTTTTTGTTAATAAAATCTGTACCAAAAGCGTGTTCTAAAAACGGGTTGTTAAACACTGCTTGCCTTGTTTGGTATGGCAAGGCGTGTTCTGCTATTTCGCCCAAAGGCAATTTATCATCTATATTTTTATTTAAAAAATAATTTTTCTGTAAAGCAATCATTCTTTTTTGCAGAGTATTGTTATGGTTATGCTCATAAAACGGTATTTCGGGCATTGTATTGTATGCCTCCAAAAACTCTTGTGCTGTAATTTTGTTTTTGTATTTCCAATTAATAATTTCGTAACTTCTGCTATAATACGGCACCGAATGGCGATAAAAATCAGGGTTTTCTAATTCGTGTATAAGTTTTGTTTCGGAGTATGTTATTATTAGTTTTTCTTGTTCTTCTTCTCTGTCTTGCTGTGTAAACGGTATTCCTGTTGGCGAAATAATTAGTTTAGTAAGCACCTCAGGGTTTTCGTTGGCACTTGCCGTAACTCTTGGATATGCTACTTGTATTGTTTTTGTAGGGTTTGCAAACTGGTCTGTCTCCAACACCAAGTTTTGCAATATTCGTGGGTCTTTATTGTTTTGCTCAAAATGATAACTAAGAGTTTCGTTGTTTTCTACCACAAAACTATTAAATTTGTTTTTATTGCTTTGTATCAGTTTAACTTTGTAGTTTTGTTCTGTAACGGTATATGGTATGTTTTGTTTCTCCGAGCCATCAAGGGCATAAACCTCAGTACGTAACATTTTTCCTTTCAATGCTCTACATGCTTCAATAATTGTTTCTACTGGTGCGTCAAGTATTTTTTGTTCCAAAAACGGCATTCCATTAACACTCAGGCTCTCAAAACCTTTGTAATATTTGTTTAAATTGGTATTAAAATAGCTGTTAGCAAAAAGCGTAGATATTTGTTTGTTGTTTTTGTAAAAGCCAGTATGAAACCACGTTTTTGTATATACAGGTGGTATATGCGATTTTTTTTCAAGCGTGTTTCCTCCTGCGGGAAAACTTGCATTAAAATCTTCGTATTTTTCAGTATCCCATTGTTCTACCATTGCAAAGCCTCTAAATTCTCTCTCGTAGGGGTCAAAATATCCGTTGTGATAGGCATAACGAGTAACAAAATTATTGTTTGTTATATGGTCGTTAATTTCCACACGCTCCAACACATGCACAGGAAATGGTAGTTTTGTTATCCATGGTTTTCCTTCTCTTTTTGCTCTCAAATAAAACTTGGTAGATGGTGCATATTTGTATTTGTTTGATGCTCCCATATTGTTTGTCATTTGTGTAAGCAAATATGGTTTTGTACTTGATGTAAGGTCAATAAATTTGATGTTAAACGGCTTGTGTGCTGGCAATGGCGACGACCATACCAAACATGCCGTTCCGTTGCCCATTAAATCTACGGCAGCTACGCTTGCTATATTATCTGTTTGTGGAAAATTGGTAATTTCTGATGCCTGCGAAAACGAATTTCCTGATTGGTTTTTCCAATATTTAACTGTTGTATCGCCAATATACAAAATATCTGTTGTTCCGCTCCCATCTACATCAATTAACCTAATGCGAGATTGGTTAAATTTATCTAAGTAATCCATCATTGGTGCATTGCTCATTGTTACTTTTTGAGCAAATTTTCCATATCCCATATTTGCCCAATAGCACACTTCGTTGTTTCTAATCCGCACTATGTCAGTCATACCGTCTCCTGTCATGTCTGCCATGTATATAGTCTGCAGTGGGTCTGCAAACACAATTGCTGGTCCTTTTTCTTCGTCTATTGCTTTTATAGTTCTAAATGCTGCTTTGTATCCGTCTTTAGCCAAAGATTGATAACACACAAAACAGTTCTGCTCGGTAATCACAATGTCTGCATATCCATCGCCTGTTATATCAAGCATTTTCATGTTTGGGTCTCCCATGTTTATTGTAGGAAACTGAGTAAATGGCTTAAAATACAGCTTTGAATTTTCTTGTTCGTAGTATCCTTTTATGCTTCCTGTAAGTATCATAATTTCGGTTTTACCGTCTCCGTCTATATCGGCAAATTGTGCTATTCCAGATTGTAAATTAGCTATATTTGGTTTTTGTGCTACTATTTTTGTTCTTTCAAAATGAGGTTTTGGTTGCGTTTGCGTGTTTGCTTCTTTGTTTATATAATAGTTTTTGTCCCCCAAGTTTTGTTTATAATACCAAGCATTTGCTGTTTCGGTTAAAATACCGCTAATTCCTTCGTCGTTTATGTCTGTCCAACGGTTAATTTTTCCGTCCAAACCTGCTGGTATGTCTTTTATGTCGTCTATGTCAAAAGTGTGAACATAGTTGTCAATCACAGCTTTAGAATAGGTAAATTCTACTGGCGGTAGTTTTTCGCTAAAAAGCACATCACCTATGTATTGGTGTGCAAAATGTTGCACATTTTCTAACAGAGTAGCAATTGCATTTTTGTTGTAGTTTAACTTGGTCGATTTTACCAAAACAAGTTCTGCGTCTTCAAATTTATGAAACATCAAAATTTGTTTGCACAATCGGTATGTTCTAATTTCAAATCCTGCCTTGTTAACCGAAAATGGGTCTTGTCTGCAATCCCAAGTTTGAGTTTTTAAATAAGGATTGTTGTTTAAATTATGTTCTCCATAGTCCAAAACAAGTTGAAAAAGCCAATCGCTGTCATCAAAAGGAATGCGGTTACCGTATTTTACGGTTTTCAAATATTTTTTGTTAAAAGCATTATTGTTTCTCAACCGGTTTTTTTCGTGCAGTTGGTTTGCAATATTTTGATTGTTTTCTTGCTCGTATTCATAAATAATAATATTTCCATTGCTATCAATAGTTTTAGAAACAAGCCAGCTAAAAACTTTTGTAGGTTGCATAGCATCAAATACTCTGGCGTTTTCGCTGTCTCCATAATAAGTAATAATATTTTCTTTGGTAGTTGTTTTCCAAAAACTATGTTCTCCGGTATTTTTAGTGTGTTTTTCTATTTTGGCAAACAGCCCTTCTATTCTCGGACGATATTCTACTATTATATAATCATCAACAACAGTTCTTTTAACAATCATTTGTTCTCCTACTTGCTTCAACACTGGCTGTAGGTCTTCTGCTCCTGAGAGGATAAATGTATCTGATTTAGCATCTTTATTTTCACCTTCAAGTAATGGAGAGTCAATATATTGTGGCAATCCTTTCGATGTTTTGCGAGTAATATTAGGTAAACCAATATTCCAGCCCAAGCCAAAGGGACTGTTTCCACTACCCGAATCGTAACTTAAAGCAAGCTGTGGTGCAAAGCCGTTTCGTCCTGCACTCATAGCAATTGGCACAGTAATATTTGCTGTTCCCGTAACAGGATTTGCCTGAAATTTTTCGCCAATTCCTGCTATTGCTCCACCTCCTTTGGGTAGGTTAACAACCGATTCCTCCCCCTGCACCGAATTAGATTGCTCAGCATTGGTTTGCTCGTTTTGATTTATTTGTTGTTGGTTGAAATTGAAATTTAGGTCCATATTTTTTT
>JAOZTW010000401.1 GCA_029938985.1 Bacteroidales bacterium
AAACCAATAGATTAAAGAAATACAAATGTGTAAAAACTTTTGTATGGGTACTTACATATTCACCTGAGTTAAATATTATAGAAATTCTTTGGAAGTTTATAAAATATAAACGGATTGATGTAGAAGCATATCAAAGTTATGAAAAATTAGTTACAGAAGTTAAAGCTATTTTGAAAAATGTAGGTAAAAAATATAAAATAAATTTTCTAAAAAGATTCAAATAAAATATGTAAAAACTTTTGTTGGAGTGCTTGCCAGTGATTTATCATCTTGGAATATGAAATTAATGTTGCTCGAAAATGGAAGCAAATACCCAATTAGAAGAACAACTCAGCTTGAAATTGATGGAGAGGTTTTTGAAAAAGGAACAAAGAAAGCTGGTGGTGAGTTTAATTCTGCTCCAAAATTTTTTCTTAAATATGCAGAAGAACAGTGGTATAAATTTAATTCTACAACTTATTAATAAATATACTAAAGTGAATTAGGTTTTTGGATTTTTTCAGTAGCCCCGTCTTTAGGTCGTGAATATGTAAAACAATACAAATGAAGATTTTAGTCCTTTACTTAAACAATATATTATATCCGAAAACCTTATTCACTTTAGTATAACTCAAGAATACGCTGTTTTTTTGTTCTTCTATTATTTTAACAAATCTGCAAATAAGTACCCATACAAAAGTTTTTATACATTTGTATTTCTTTAATGAATTGGTATATAGTCATTTAATTGCATCATTGAACCTTTGAATAATTGTATCATTCCTTAGTGAGCTATTTAATGACTTTATTAAAATTTTTAAAAGGGAAAATAAACAAGTAGATTGGGCTTAGTTATTTTTTCTTTTTCACTAAGCCATATTAAAAAAATAATTGACAAATTTAAACGAAATTATTTTTGTTTTTAACAACAGGGTACTCCTAATAACTCAAAAATCAAGGCTTTCAAAATTCGATGTATATTAAAAATTAAAAAATCATGAAAAAAATAATAATACCAATAATTATATGTTTGCTTTTTATAAGTTCAACAGTTAAATCACAGAGTAGTTCATTGTATTCATATTCATTAAAAGAATATAATTTAGATGGCGATTTTGAAGATGTAGGCAAGTTTGAAGTTACCAATTCAGACGGTTTAGAAATATCAGAATTTGTTTTATCTACCGACGACGACTATCAATTAGTTTTGTCAATTATTAACACATCTTATCTTTATGAAGGTTTCTTTGTTTTGGAAATACCTGACTATGTAATGTTGGACAGTTATGAGTATGTATTTGAATACAAAGATGTAGCAGGAGATTCTAATAAAGAACTTTTAATTTGGTGGACAGGCTACGACGGACATGGTGGGAGTGAAGGATATAATTTAGAAGTAAAAGGAGTTACAATAATTGATTTAATTGATTATAAAGCAATATTACAAATAAACTTTTATTATAACTATTTAGCATATACAAACTACGAAGACGAAGAGTACCAAGAGGAAGAATGTAACTATTCGATAGAACTAAATATTACAACAAAAAATGTAGTTAAACTATCTAATTATAAAGAATCAACTTCAAGTGCTGTGGATTGTGATATTCCAAGTTATCAAAAAGGAATTTATTATTTTAACTCTAATAGTAAAAAATATAAAAAATAAGCATGTTTAATATGCCTAAATGGGGCGTTTTTGTTAATCCTGAAAAATTAGTCTTATAGTTTTCAAATTCCTACTTTTTATTTCATTTTCACTTAGATATTGTAATTGCTTTATCATATAATTCTACTGCTTTATTATGGTTTTTTAATTTTCGCACCTACCCCGTAAATATTTGTAACATGCTAAATAATAATATTGGGTTTACAGTCAAATATTGTGATGTCTTTACTTAAACCGAGTTTTCTTATTTTATCACAATATTTGACTGTAAACCGATAGTATTATATGTAAATGCGT
The DNA here is from genome assembly GCA_029938985.1 of Bacteroidales bacterium. Classification (GTDB taxonomy): domain Bacteria; phylum Bacteroidota; class Bacteroidia; order Bacteroidales; family JAOZQN01; genus JAOZQN01. The sequence continues at coordinate 1,946 of JAOZTW010000401.1, forward strand.
AAGCAACATTAAATAGGTCATAGACCTTTTAATTTTCTGATATATCAAAAAAAATATTTTTTCAATAAAAAAAGCAAATATTAGAATAAATTTCCTCTTTCTTATGAAATTTCACAATTCAGTATATCTATCTAATATTCAGAGCTTGGTATAAATAAACATTTGTCCCTTACATTGGTATAAACACAAATTTAACCCAATAATAATAAACTCACCCCAGTATTTTCGTTTTCACAACTTACATTTTTTTATTTTACTTTACTAACATAAATTTGCAATGTTTTTAAATTTAATTAAATAAAAATATGGCATCTTTTCTAATTCATAAAAAAAATATTACTACAATTATACTCATCTTTTTGTTGAGTTTAAATAGTTCGTTTTTGTATTCACAAAATAATATTGTTGAATATAATATTGAAGATTTTAGTGAGGCAGTTTTGGAAAATAATATACAGATAAAAATTTCGCAAGAAAAAATGAAATTAACAAAACTTTCGGAAAAAGAAGCAATATCTGTATTTCTACCACAAATAAATGCTCAGGCTACAACAAAACATAATTTTAATGAACAGCTTATGTATATTGAATTTCCTGATTACGAAAATATTGACCCCATAACTGGCGAAATACCAGTTGTTTTACAAGAATTCAATGTTGGTTTTAACAACGATTTTCAAGCTCATTTGCTTGTTGAACAAAATATTTTCAATCTAAAAAGTATCTACGATTTAAAAGCGGCACAACAAAGTTCGCAAATAGGAGAACTCCAAAACGAAAACAACACAAAAGAAATACTTGTAAGTGCCAGAAAGTCTTTTCTGCAAACCGTTTTGATGCAGCAAGTTTACGAAATAAATAAGCTCTCGGAACAAAATGCAAAATCAAAATATATAGATGCAAAAAACAAATATGATAACAAATTAATTTCTGAATTTGAAATGTTGCAAACAAAAATTAGTTGGGAAGAAGAAATTCCGAAAACATTACAATCCGAACGAAATACTCTTATTCTTTTGAGCAATTTAAAATTCCTTGCGGGATTAAATTCAGATGACTCACTTGTTTTGAAACACGATTTGTCAAATTTTGAGCAAGCAAACTCAAATGTACGTATCAGCCAAAGCCTTAAAAACAGACCAGATTATAAAATGCTCGAAACCAATGTAGATTTGCAATCTAATTTAGTAAAAAACAGTCAATCTGAATTTTATCCAACACTTTCATTAAACGGAGGTTACAGCTATTTAAGTAATTCCAATGAATGGAATTTTAATGAAAATAAAAACAAATATCTTTATGCCGAACTGAAATTGACTGTTCCTATTTTTTCGGGAGGCTATAGGAGAACTCAAATTGCAAAATCAAAAATTGAATATAATAACTCACAGCTCCAAAAACAGGAAGCCGAGTTAAGCATGACAATTGAAATTGAAAATTTAGAGCTTAAACTCGCCGAGGAATTAAAAATTATTGAAGTGACAAAATCTACATTAACAACGGCAAAAAAAGCATATCAAATTGCTGTTTCTATGGCAGAAAACGGTCTAATTTCTCAAATTGATTTTAGAAAAATAAGAAACGATTATAAAAAAGCTGAAATTAATTTATTTAACAGTATTTATAATTATAAATGCACTCAAATTGATTTTAATAAGGCAATTGGAAATTTCTAAAAAAATATTTAAAAATGATACAAAAAACAGATAAAATATTAGTGAAGCAAGGTTTTTTCATACTGTTGGTAGTCTTTTTTTTATTCTCGTGTGGAGAAGAACCGACAAGCAAGCAAAACGAACAAGCCTATCCTGTGGAAGTTACCGTTTTAAAAAGCACCGAAAAAGTGCAACAAATAGAATATTTTGGAATAGTGAGTTCAAGCATAATAAATTACAGTTTTTTGACAGCGGGGCGTGTTAAAAATATTTATGTGCAAAAAAATCAATATGTTACAAAAGGAACAAAACTGATACAGTTAGAAACAAAAGGTTATAACTTGGCATTAAATGCGGCAGTAAATCAAGTAAATCAAGCAAAAACGACTTACGACGAAGCCGAAAATTATTATCAAAAATTAGAAAGTGCTTCAAATACAGGCGGCATTTCCGAAACCGATTTAAAGAAAGCAAAACTCGACCGTGATATAAAACTTAAAGACTGGGAACAAAGCAAAATAAACCAACAAGCTAAAAACGATGATTTTAAACAGGCAACTCTCACTGCACAATCCAACGGAATAGTATCGGATATTATTCCAAAAATTGGCGAACTTATTAATGCTGGTTCCGAAACAATTATTATTCAAGGAAAAGGAATGTTTGCAGAAACGGCTTTATCTCAAAAAGATATGGATTATGTAAAATCTGGAACAATTGCTGTTGTTGAAATAAAAAATCAAAAACTGAAAGGAAAAGTTACTCATATTTCTTCCTTGCCCGACATGCAAACATTTAGGCACACAGTAAAAATAGATTTTTCGCAAAACGAAATAAAAAATAACATTACAATAGGACAAACTGCAAAAATATTTTTTGAAACCGATACTGTAAGCGGTTTTTGGTTGCCAGTAAATTATATTTCAAACGATGGAAACGATTTTGTAAATGTGGTTGAAAACAACAGAATGCGAAAGAAAAAAATTCAAATTCTTGATTTTTCAGGCGATATGGTAAGAGTTTCGGGACTAAAAGAAAACGAAAAACTTATTACAAAAGGAGGCTCCAAAATAAAAGAGGGTTATAAAGTGGTGGTTAAAAATTAAATTTAAAAAATGGAAACAAAAAAAATAAATATAAAAAACTCGCTTCTTTCTGTACCAATAAAACAGAGTAAAATCACATTGTTTCTTACTTTGGTAATTGCATTTGTGGGAGTATATTTTTATTATTTTCTGCCCAAGCAGGAAAACCCAGATATAGCAGTGCCAGTGGCTATGATAAGTACTTTTTATCCAGGTACATCGCTTACTGATATTGAACAACTTATTAGCAAACCATTAGAAACGGCTGTTTCGGAAGTTTCTGGTTTCTATAAAGTGGAAAGTTATTCGTTTACAGGTGCGTCTATGCTTGTTGTAAGCCTTACAAACGATGCAGATGTAGAAAAATCGTGGCAGGAATTAGGCCGATTGATAGACGATACTCAGTCATATTTACCAAAAGATGCTTACAAACCGTTTATTGACACCAAGTTAATTGAAACTGCTGGAATGATTATCAGTTTTTCGGGCAAAGACTACGACTATGAACAACTTGCGGCTTACGCAGAAGTTTTTCAGAGGAAACTCTCTAAAATAGATGGTGTAACACGTTTTAATTTGATAGGTAAAATTCCACAAGAAATTGAAATTATTGTAAACA
>JAOZTW010000961.1 GCA_029938985.1 Bacteroidales bacterium
TTTTTTATCTGATTTGTGATACTTTTCACTAATTTCTATTATCTCTTCTAAAAAATTAAAATCAGACTTTTCTACTGCAGTTCTAAATTCGAACATATAACTTCTAAAAGTTGTATATAATTTGTAAGGACTTAGTGCAATACCTTTTTTAACAAAGAAATAAATAGTTATAATCCTTACTATTTTCCAATTTAACACCAACCAAATTAACTTTCCAATAAGAAATACTTCAAATCTTTCTACTTTCATTTTTTTCACTTTATCTATCTCTCCAATTGATTTCCATATTTTAAATATCAATTCTATTTGCCGTCTTATTGTATATAACAGCCTATTTCATCGGCTTTAAAATCAGTGTTTGTGATATAGATATTTAAACCATTCTGTGCTTTTTGTTTATCACTTAAATTTTGTCCTTTTTTATTTTTTCTGCTTCTTGCTTCATATTCTCTTTCAGGTAAAATTTCTATAACAATAGTCGTTTTAAACTTCTGTCTTCCAACATATACAGTCTTTATTTTACGTACAATATTTTTACGTCTCATTTCTTTGTGTAATTTTCCAAAATCAATCTTAATCCACTTATTATCTAAGTCTTTTTCATAAACATTTACATTTACCCCCAAGACGATTTAAGTAATAAGCACCCTTACAGTTAATCTTCGCAAGTAAATCAATCACGACATAACCTAAATCTCTTATTATTAAGTCGCCATTCTGTACATTATCAATAGTTTCCCTCGCATTGGTAGAGTCTTGCTCTGTATAAGAATGAAGACTTAAATCTGTTATCTCGCCAGATTTTAAATTGTACTCAAATTGAATTTTGATACAAGAAGGTGAAGCAGAACCACCTGTTCCTCTGTATTTTTCCTCCATTTCTTTGGGCAGTTGAAACGAAGTAGCATCTTTTATTAACACGCGATTATAACTCGTAAAATCAATATCAATATTATTTTTGATTTTTAAATTTATTGCTTCTGCTAATATTCGTTTGAAAAAAATCACAGATGCTCCGTTAAAACGCTCATTCAATGATTGTGGCATAAGATGAACTCCATATCTTTTAATCAGCTCAACACACATATTGTTTAAACTTAGTTTTTTTTGATTAAAATGGGTAAACAAAATCATGTCTAAAAACTTGAAACCATTAATTTTCCCTGACTCTCTTTGAGTAAAACCTGTTGCTTTGGCAATAGCATTGATATGCTCAATATCTAACAACTTGGTTATTTCCACTCCTAAATCTTCTACTTTTAATTTTAAATCTTTTAAATCAATAAACTTCATATCTGTAAACAGAAAAAAATCCAGTTGTTTTTTTATTAAAAATAATTGAAAAATAATTTGTTTAAAGATAATTTTTTATTACTTTTGCACTATAAGTTCTTTGAAAAACACTAATTTAATTACTAACTGATAATGTGTTGAATACTAATGCGTTATCATTATTTTACAGATATGTAAGCAAAATGTCATCACGCATTCTGCC
>JAOZTW010000402.1 GCA_029938985.1 Bacteroidales bacterium
TCGCAAGCTACGTTCCTGAATTAAATTGACGACACAAAGCCCGAACCCGTTAGGCATAATTAAAAAATAAAATGAAAGAAAAACACGATAGCAGAGACAGTAAAAGAGGTGATTTTTACCAAGCGATTGTAGCAATAGAATATGCTATCGGAAAAGATTTGTCAAATTTTGAATATTTAACAATAGAACACGAAGGAGATGTTTCATTTGATAATAAAACACAAATTGAAGTAAAACACCATAAAAATAAGACATCTCTTGCAGATACAGCAGAAGATTTTTGGAAAACACTTTATAATTGGATAAATCAAAAAGCAACTTTTAATAAACTAATTTTGCATACAACCGAACATTTTTCGACAAATAGAAAGGCGTTTTTAAAAAATTGGAATAAATCAAATAATGAAGACAAATATAAAATAATTCATAGAATACGATTTAAACATAATCTTGACAAAATAACAAATTTCAAAGTTTTTGATAGAAATATTGAAATATTAACTCAATGTGATATAAAGCAAACAACAATAGAAAATTTAAAGCAATTTCAAAAAAAAACATATAATAAAAATGATTTTGTTGTATTGTTAAATGACTTACAAATAATTGATACAGAAAAGGATATTATTATAAAAGAATGTAAGGATACAAGTGCTACAAAATATAAAACATGGAATTATCAGAGATATATTCAAAAAGTTAGTAAAAACAAATTGATTAGAATACTGGATAAAATCAACATCAAAACGCAACAGCCAATTGATACAGAATTAATTGCAGAGTTAATGACTTATCCATTCTTTAAATCAATACCATGTAAAGCAGAAGATTTAGAAGAAATTATTTCAGTCAGAATTGCGGGAATGATACAGTCAAAAGTAGTTGGTGAAAAAAAATGGCAAATCACAAACAAACAATTTTATGCGATAATTCAAAGTGCAGCAAAAGATTTTTACAATGATAATTACAAACCTATTTTTGATAAATATTTGACAGAAAATGCACCAGATACTGTTGGAAATGAATATAAAAATAAAAATTTTGTCAAAGAATTAGGGCTTATAAAATGCTTTGAAGATGAAATTTCGGAAGCTATTGTTGATAACTGGAAAACAAATACACTACTTGGCGAAGAAACAAAAAAAGACCCAATGTATTTTGATACTGATTATTTACCATACAGGAATGAATTTGTTTTAAGAAAAGTGCGGAATAAAAAACGAGAGTATGAGAGACAAGACATAGAAATAGAAAATCTTAAAAATTCATTATCATTTTATAGAAAAGCAAAGGAATTACCAATAGAAAATTACAAGTCAATTAAAAGTTATCCTTATTTTGAACACGGAACTATGCAAAATCTTGTAGAAGATAATAATATAAAATTTAGCTGGATTATATGATTGAAAAACACATAAATAAAGTAAATGTAAATCCTTTTTTTTGCAGCTTAATTTTTCAATCGTTCTATAAGGGATACGAAAATGAAAAATGCTCAATACTATTGCATTATTTAGTTTTGCCTTTTATTTTGTATTCAGATATACGAGAAATATTTTCAAGTATTACAGTTCGCAATAATTTGGAAAATGTTATAAAATCTAATAAGGTCGCATTCGCTGATATACAAGACAGAGTATGGACAATGAAAAAATTAACAGATTTAACTTTAATAAATTTACATTCACAACAAAAAATTACATTAAAAGCAGATATTGAAATCCATGAAAGTGTTGATTATGTGTATTATAATGCGGATATTAAACAATATTTGCGTTCTGCATCATATGTTGGTAAGTTATTTAAAAATGAAGTCAAATCAGATATTTTTAAACATTTGAAAGTTATTTTATAATGAAATCATATATAAAAGGTATAGCAATTTTTAAAGATAATAGTCCCGAAGGAAAAAGAATTTTAAAACTTTCCAAAGGACTTAATATAATCACTGGTCATTCTAAAACAGGAAAAAGTGCTGTTCTTGATATTATTGATTGGTGTCTTGGTGTCAAAGACTGCACAATACCGAAAGGTGTAATAACCGACTTTGCTTCGTTATATGCCTTGTTGATTGACTTAAATGGCAAAAGTATTTTATTAGCAAGAAAGGACGAATACAAGGGAAAAAACTTCTTACATTACAAAGAAGTGTCAGATAATTTAACAATTAAAGATGTAACATTGTTGGACTTCAAAAAAACAAATTTTTTACGAATAAATGAAGCTCTGGATAAAATCAACAAAATTATTGATTTAACCGTAAATCCTGAAAATTTGCCTATTGATGTTGAAAAAAAGATGCCTAAAACAAATATAAGAAGTGCATTGTCTTATGTATTCCAACATCAAGATATTATTAGTAGTAACAGTAGATTGTTTTATATTGACCCAATTTATACACATTTCCCAGTATTAGCAGGTTGGTATGGTGCTGAATATTATATTGTGCTTGATAGTATTGATAAGCTTCAAAAAAGAATTAAAAATTTAACAAGCCGACAGGAAAAAGCTAAAAATGACAATTTTAAACTTGAAAATAATTTACAAAATGCCCTCAGAAGTTATTACAATTTGATAGGAAAAGAATATAACTCAAATTGGACAATTAAAGAATGCTTACATCAAATAAAAAATCTTGAAGACTACAAAAAGCAAGAATATAGCAATAAATTGCAAAATAGACAAGAAGAAATTGATATTCTAATTGAAAAACTTCTTTCAGAACAAATAAATTATGACAGACAAATATCTAAAATAAAAAGTCGAATAAAACAAGGAGGTAATTACAAACTATTTCTTGATAAATACAACCAACAATCAAACCTATTAGATATAAGAAATGAATATTCATGTCCGATTTGCGGAAAGGATAATGAAAAATTATCAATAGAAGCAATCGAAATTATTGAAGCCAAAGAATGGTTAAAACAAGAATTAGTAAGCGTTCCAATACATACAACAAAATTTGATACTGAATTGGCTAATTTAAGAAAAAAAACAAACGAATTAGGAAATCAAATAAAAATATTACGCAAAGAATATAAAAAGAACGATGCAATTTTAAATAAAATTACAAAAGAGAAAAATCTTAATGAACAAAAACAAAAAGCTAAATGGAAAGTCCTCTCAGAAACTGAAATATACAATGAAAGAAAGATACAATTTGATGACAAATATCTTGATGAATTAAAAGCCAATTTGGGAAAATTTAAAGAGCGTAAAAAAACATATAATGAAACAGAAAAATATGATACAGAGAAAAAAATTATTGAAACCGAGATGAGTAGAATAGTTGAAAAACTTGATTTTGAGCATAAACCACCAGAGTTATATTTTGAATTGAAACCAAATAGACAAGAGACTTTTAAATTATATCACAATTCAATGGGTGACGAACGCATTTTTTTACGTCAAATTGGTAGTGCATCAAATGCTTTGGCTTGTCATATTGGATTGTTTCTTAGTTTTTTAAATTATTTTTCAAGTCAGCCGAAATCAAAAGTTCCAAGTATTCTTTTTTTCGACCAACCAAGTCAAGTTTATTTCCCAAGCGGAACGGACAATACAGATATTGAAAAAGTAGGTCAAATATACGAAACGATTTTAGACGAAATTGAAAGGATTGAAAAAGAAACAGGGATAATTCCACAAATAATTGTTGCCGACCATATTAAGGATTTAGGCGATAAGACAGTAAAACTATACGAACATTATTTTAAAGCAGATTGGAGACATGGCAAAGGATTAATATAGAAATGATAGTCTAGTAGGTAAAGGGGAATTTCACCCCTAAACCTCTCAGCTCACGTAACCATTTGAAAGGTTATCAGGTATTACACAAAGTTCATTGACATACTTGAATACAAATAGTCTTGACTAATAATACCTTGAACTGCCTGCACCCTTTGCTCGTTCGGTCATTACTCGAACTCTCAATAAGAACTTATCGCTACTACGGTGCAGTCCGCCCCTACTCTGTGGTGCTACTTTCGGCCTCGTTGGGCTGCATCTCAGCTCTTCAACTTGTGCATTTTCGCTTGTCTCATCTGTGCTTAAAAGGAGTTCAACAGTTCGCTCGTTCGTCTCATTCAGTTAAGTTCAGTTCACAGACTTTTCACATTTACAGAGTAGGTTCTCCTGTTCCTTAATCAAGCCCGGATAATGCTCATGCCGTCTTTATGCCGAATGCCGTATAGCTGGAAATCAAGTCATCTGCTATACTCTGTCTCGCAGGGCAACCGAACCCTTATGATTTTGACAATATTGGTTGTTATTCACGACACCTCATCGAACGGTTTATTTTCATTCATCTTCATTATCCACATCTGACATAATCCGCCGAAACGTCTATGCCTTTTCCGTAAATGCTATTCTACCTCAATACTTAGAAAGAAGCAGCTTACGGTGATTTGTTCAATACGCTTGACCGTCTTAAACGGTGGTTCAATTCATTGTAATATAACAATGTCCACCATCTTGATTAAAGTTATTGACAACCTAAATTTTATAATAACTGAAATATTATTAAATTTGTCCTTCGGAAACTCCGTCATTATTTTTACTTTTTTCTGCCTCAAAAAAAGTTCAGAAATAGCCCGCTATTACTAAATTTTTTTGAGTTGTAAAAAGATAAAACTAATTTAGCAGTTTCCGAATTTATTATTTTCCAATTCCCAAACTAAAAACAAAAAAACAATGAAATTATTAATTCATTCTTTAAAAGGAGCAAGAGCAGTAGATAGTGAAGATATTATTTATTGCGAAGCAGACGGTAATAATTCTAATATTTATCTTTATTCTCTTATTACTAATGAGCAAAGAAAATATTTCGTTTCCACAAAAAATTTAAAAGAACTGGATAATCTTTTGCCTCCAATTGATTTTTACAGATGCCATAAATGTTATTTAATTAATTTTAAATACTTTCAGGAATTTGAAGTGAGTACAAGTTCTATAATTATGTCAAATGAAACAAAAATTAAAATTGCAAAAGGAAAAAAGATAGAAAGCAAAAAACACATTTTAGAATATTTTAATAAATTCAGTTAATCAAAATAAAGGGACGTTAATCAAGAATAAGGGCGTTTAATCAAAAAAACGGACGTTTAAAATAATAACCCTTGAATAATTTTTTTAGTAAACTTATTATCTCTTTTTTTGCAATGTTTTTTAAAATTATTACTGGTAATTTTATTTTTCAAAACAAAATTAATTTTAATATTTAACAAACAAAATTATTTAAAAAATGAACAAATTTAAACTAAGTTTTGCAATTATTATTGCAA
>JAOZTW010000962.1 GCA_029938985.1 Bacteroidales bacterium
TTTTTCATAGAATTATAAATTTTTATTATTAAAAAATAGCATGCAACAGCCCTGCTTTAGGGCATGGCACTGATAAAAATGTAAACCATAAATTAAACCTGCCAAAAAGTCATTAAATAGCTATTATTCTCTAACTTCACAAACACATCTAAACCCAATTGAGTTACTTACCTCCACATATTTTTCATCTACACTTATTCTACAATGATAACCTGGTTGTGACCAACTTCCGCCTTTCACATAAATATTTTGATAAAAAAAAAAAGTATGGGTATTATTTTGATTATCTGTATATTCTTCTGTAATAATTTTCACTTCGTTGTCCATTTTAATATCACTAACTATTTCTGCCACATTACCAGCCATGCCATACAAACCAAAACTGTTTGGCTTGTATGTTCTACAATTAATAATTAATAAAGAGGAGTTGAGTAAGTACGTAAAATCATTTTCTTTATCTGTAACTTTTTGAGAGTAAATATATTTATTGATAGTTTTGTTGTTTGGTTTAATTGAATAACCATCTAAGTTATTAAAAAAAATATTTTCTTCTCCAATGGTTAAAAAGTTTGCTTTTGCTTGTCCTGAATTATCAAATAAACTATTTCCACAAGCAAAAAATGAATCAGAATAGTATCCTCTTGCAGCATATTCCCACTCTTCCTTAGTTGGTAATCGATAATATATTTTATTATGAATTTCTAACAACGAATCAATAGTTTTTCTTTTTGTTATTTCAATTATATCTTCATATTCAATTAATTTTTTCTCAACCAACGATTTTACGCCAACAATATATGTTCGCCATTTGCAGTAGTTAACAGCCTGTTGGTAACTAATACCAACCACAGGATAACTATTATAAGCAGGATAACGAAAATAATATTCTATATGAGGTTCATTATACCCTAAACGTCGTCTCCAAACTAATGTATCTGGCAAAGCATTTTTATATTCAATATCAAATTGTTTATATTTATGCTCATCATTTTTATCAAGTTTACTCTGCATTTTTAACCAACATGTGTACTCCAAGTAACTAATATTAGAGATTTCTGTTTCATCAATAAATAAATTATTTCGCAACCAAACTGTGGCAGGTGGAGCTTTTTTATTCATTTTTTTTCTCAATCGTTTTTCTTGTTTGTTTTGAGAAAAAACACAAAGTGGAATAAATATGATTGTTAATACTAATAAAATATGTTTCATTTGTTAACATTTTGAAATTTAATAATTTTCCAACCTATACCAAATATTAGTTTGGCAATGCACATTTAAAAAAAGAGTTTTTTTGTCTTCACAAAGTATTGTTACATTAACATATTGAAATGTTTTTTAAGCAATTATAATAAATCTCATAGAAACTTTATGTTAAGTTATTTAAATAACTGAAAAGTCGGGAAAACTATTCTTGTAATAATTAACTATCTGTTTTTCAGAGAAAAAACAATCTCCTGTATTAAGACTTAAGTACATAGAGTAATGTTTTTTGGG
>JAOZTW010000963.1 GCA_029938985.1 Bacteroidales bacterium
TTTCGGATATTTGCATATTTAATTGATGGTCTATTAGCCACATAGCAACTTCTGCAATACGTGCTGCCCATTCGTCTATTTCTATTCCATAAAATTGGTCTATGCTTATCCAAGTTATGTTTTCTATACTTGTAACTCTTTCGTTTTTATATTGAATTTGCAGTATTTCAAATTCAAGTAAACGTAACTCTCGGTATGCAATAATTAAGAAATTACCCGAACCGCAAGCGGGGTCAAAAAATTTAAGTTCTCCAAGTTGTTTATGAAATTCGGTAAGTTTTTTAGAATTGTTTTTAATTTTATGAAATTTGTCCCAAAGTTTGTCCATAAACAAAGGTTTTATCAGTTTTAAAATATTTTTTTCAGAAGTATAATGTGCCCCCATATTTCGTCTTTCGTTTTTGTCCATTATGCTCTGAAAAAGCGAACCAAAAATAGCAGGCGAAATTAAACTCCAATCCATAGCACAACTTTCTATAAAAATTTTTCGCATTTTGCTGTCAAAAGCGGCAAGCCTTAAATTTTCTTCAAATAGTTTTCCGTTTACAAACGGAAATTGAGTATAATTTTCGTCAAGGTTTCTAAGTCTTTTTTTGTTTGGAGTGTTTAAAACTTGAAAAAGTTGATGTAATTTTGTAGCCAAGTCGCTCCCGTCTTCACTTGTTTTATTTTCAACAAACTCCCACAAAATATCTTTTTCAAAAATTCCTGTGTCGTCAGCAAAAAGCATAAACAGTAAACGGACAAGATAAACTTCTAATTCATGTCCTTCGTATCCGTTTTCTTTGAGCAAATCGTGTAATTTACCCATTTTTTCGGCTGCTTTTATATTAATAGGGTCTTCTTCTCTTATCTCTTGTTTTTGATAACCAGCAATAAAACCAAAAAGTTTAATATTTTTATGCAGTTCCGAAAGTGAAAAATTATGTTGCGTGTTTTTGTCTAAATCGTAAAGTCTAAAATTTTCAAAGTCGGAAACAAGAATATATTTTGGAAGTTCTTCTTCTTTCAAACCAGGGAAATAGTCTATTGCTTGTTGAAACGCCTTGTCTAAATCTTTTCCTTTTGATTTATGTTCAATAATTAATCTACCTTTCCAAAACAAGTCAATTCGTCCGTCTTTGTTACCCAGTTTTTTTACAGAGTGTTCAAACGAACTAACTCTACGTTGGCTTATGCCAAACACATTAAAAAAATCTATCCAAAATGATTGAGCTTCCGCATTTTCTTTTTCTGCGTTTTCCCAATCTTTTGATAATTTTATTGCTCTTTGTTTTATTTCGTTCCAGCTTAGTGGCATAGTTTATTTTGGATTAAAATTTTCATTATCAATAATTTTTTTTAGTTCTTCAAATTTGTCAAGTAAATCAACATTATTTAATGTTGCTAATATAATATTTCTTGGCTCATATAGTTTTTTTACGAATGTCCATCATTATTCTGAAAAGTCAGGAAAACTTTTTACCAGAACATTAAAGCATTGATTAATTGCT
>JAOZTW010000403.1 GCA_029938985.1 Bacteroidales bacterium
CTTAATACACTATTTGATTTTTATTAAAGGCAATTAATCAATGCTTTAATGTTATTGTAAAAAGTTTTCCCGACTTTTTTAGCTATATACTTAAGTCTTAATACAGTAGATAGCTCGTTGTTTGCTGATTTGTTAAAATAATAGAAGAACATAAAAACAGCATATTCTGGAGTTACTTATTTTTTCATTTTCACTTACAAATACCAAATCTCTGTTTTTTTCTTTTAATTAATTATGGCTCATATAGATAATCTATTTATTTTGAGAAATAAATAGTTTTTTCAAACAGCAAATATTTTTATCTATTTTATTGCACCAGCGGTGCAAAACAAGGCTTTAATTTGCATTTATGAAAAATGCCGAAAATGAAATAAACAAGTAGATTGGGGTTAGTTATTTTTTCTTTTTCACTAAGAGCCTTACTTATTTACTTTTTTTATTAAAAACTTAAAATAAAATGAAATATACAAGATTAGAATACTTAGGAAAAACAGATATTGACAAAAGTTTTAAAAAACTAAAGAATGATAAAACTATTGTTTTGAATACTGATTATAAAAATAGTAAAGAGACAATTAAAGAATTAACTGAACTTATTTTATCTAAATACAATGATTTTATAAAAGTTCTTAAAGGAAACTTGCAAGAAATAACAAATAAATATAAAGCGGAATACATAGAATATGTAGAAGAAAAAAAAGAACAAAATAAGCGAAGATATGGTGCGTACACTACTTATTATTCCAGTATTATGCTGGAAGATGAATATATTAATAATCAAATAAATTATAGATACCGTTCCGATGCAGTTAGGTTTAGAAAATACACACCAACCAAAGAAGCCGAAGAGAGTGTCTTATATTTTAATTTAGAACGAGCTTATAATTCTCACTCAAATTTTAGTTTTAATTTTTGTGTATATTATAATTCAGAACATATACTTTGTTTGGACATGATAACCATTAAAAGTAAAAACAGAGAAAAAGATGTTTACGAATTTGATACAGTAAAAATTTCGGTTAGTAAAGTTTTAGAACTCTTAGAAACGTTTGTAGTATTGAATATAAAAGGTGAGGAAAATTATAAAAAAAGACAAATCAAACTTAAGGATAATAAAATTAAAAAAGAAAAAATTAGCCAACTAAAACGAAAGGCAGGAATAATAAATGTGAAAAAAATATTAGATGAAATAGATTTAGATTATACTATTTTAGAAATGTATGGAGCTTTTAAAATTAATATTGCATTAAATAAAGGTATTACGACTATTAAAGTTCCTAAAAAAAACCTAAACGAAAGTTTACCATATCTGTCCGAATTTGTAGAAGCAGTTCTAAAAGCAAATAAATTAAATATATACTTTAAACACTTAAATATTTGAATAAAATGTGGTGGCAATCTTATAAAAGTCATATAAATAAAAAAGTTTTTTTTGAAATTTTAGATAACTCTTTTAACAATAAAAATGAACTTGTTGTAGAAACTAAAAAAAAGCAAAGAGCAATACTATTAGAATTACAGAAAGATATTGAAAGTTATAACATAAAAGATAGAAGTTATTGGGATAATAGATTTTTTATACTCAAAGATTCGTTGTCGTTTGAGGCAAGAGTTACTGGAAAAAAAGTTTTGGAATATTATAATATCCTTGACGATTTTATAATGCGAGACTATCTATTTGTGAAAATACAAGCGAGTTCTCATACAAAACAAGAACTATATATGGTTGTATTTTTTAAAGATAAAATTCTTAATGTTCAATTTCCTATTCATAAATACGGGTTAAAAACCGAAAAATTAGAGCAACTTATAGTTAGATTTGATAAATATAAATCAACAAAACAAGATATTATTCAATTTATTGATGCTCTAATGATAGAACAAAAAGACCTTGAACAAGAAGCAAAAAATACAAAATTAAAGAAAAAGAAAATAACTGTACTGAAAAGCAAAACTATTATTGCTAAGGTAAAAGAAATAATGAAAGAGAAAGATATGGTGTATAGATTTGAAGAGAAAAGTAATAAAATAATTTTAATAATAAAAATGAAAAAATCTAAAGTTATAGAAATAACTATTACTTATAAAAAATTTCAAACTACATTACAAAATTTAAGCGAATTAATAGATAATTTGGTGGAGCTTTACGAGCAAGGTATAGAAGTAAAACATAAACAAACAAATAGTACAAATTATTATGACTGGATTAAAAATTAAGAATTAAAAATTAGGAATTAAAAATTTGTTTACACCTTAAAATTCAATTATTTATTAATAAATGTAACAAGGTTTACTGTAGTTGCAACTTTAGTTGCAGCTCTTGGCTTTGCTCGGAGAATACAAAAGTTAATTAGTTATTCATATTTTATATATATTGTTTTGTAAAGGACTAAAGTCCACATTTGTTTTGTTTTACATATCTCCAACCTAAAGGATGGGGCAATTGAAAAAAAACAAAAACATTAATTACTTTAGTATAAAATGATATTAAAGCAAAGCCAGATAACTGCAAATAGAGTTGCAACTACAAGTTTTACAATAAATAGTCCTTGATTATCTAAGTACTTGTACAAAAGTTTTTACACATTTGAATTTCTTTAATCTATTGGTATATAGCCACATAATTGTATCATTCCTTATATGAGTCAATAATATATTGAAACACATTTAATAAACATTACAATATGATAAAAATAAACGCACAAGAATTATTGAAAATATTAGAACACACACCTGCGGAGCAAAATATTATGCTGGCAGGAGGTCATGGGATAGGCAAGTCTAATATTTTAACTAATTTTTATCAAAATGAAAAAAAAATGCCATTGATAACCTTCTTTTTAGGTCAAATGAGTGACCCTGGCGATTTGATAGGATTGATGCAAAAAAACGAAAAAACTGGTAGGTCGGAGTTTTTGCCTCCATACTGGTGGCCCCAAAAAAAACAAGCCGTTGTGCTGTTTTTAGATGAGCTAAATCGTGCAAGACCCGAAATTTTGCAATCAGTAATGGATCTTACTTTAAACCGAACATTAGCAGGAAAAAGTTTGCCAAAAGGTAGTATAATAGTTTCGGCAATAAATCATGGAGACCAATATCAAATAACCGACCTTGATCCCGCACTTGTGTCTCGCTTTAATATCTACGAATTTGCACCAACACACGAAGATTGGATTGTGTGGGCAAATAAAGCAAAATTAGATAAGAGAGTTATTAATTTTATTCAAAAATATCCTAATTTTTTGGACTCATCAAATGAATTTAAAAAAGCAGACGAAATTTTGGACATGGGAATAGAAAAAACTCCTGACCGTAGAGCGTGGGAACGAGTTTCTGATTTAATAAAAGATTATAAAATAATTGATAAAATTTTTGTGAAAATAATAGCAGGAATTGTAGGAATAACTGCAAGTGTTAATTTTATAAAAAGTATTAAAGAGGTTAATCGGCTCAACCCAGAAGATGTTTTATTTGCTTTTAATTTAAAACTGTTTAAAGGCTTAAAACTGCAAGATTATATTTTGGCAAACGAACAAATTTTTGCCTTCATAAATAACGATGAGTATGATAAAAAGAAACTTAAAACTCTTATCAAAAACTTAATAAAATATATAAAACACCTGAAAAAATCTAAACATCAAGAAGCAGTTGCTCATTTTGCTTCTCAATTAGAAATACCTAATTATGAAAAAGTCTTAGGTTTACTTTTTGGAGAATCAGAAGAATTTATGTTAGAAATTTCGGATTATATTCAAGGAATAGATTTATAAAATGTTAGCAAAAGAACGAATTACTAAAATTGTAGAAAAATGGTATCTGTTAGAACCGCTTTATTTTGCCGTATGGACACTTCACAAAACAGAAGCATCGGCACATTTAAAAACGATAAAAGTAAATAATGGTAGTATTTATTACAACCCAACTTTTATTGACAACCTGACTGTAAAAGAGTTAAACGAAGTATTGTCTTTTGAAGCAATGCGAATTATTTTAAAACACCCTTATAGAAGGAAAAAAGATATAAGTCAGATATCGTATCAAGCAAGTAATATAACAATTCAAGAATATCTAAAAACCAAATTATTAGGATTTCAATCGGCAGAAGATTATTTTAGTAGTTATGAGTATAATAGAAAATATTTTGAGTTTTATTATCAAAAAATTATTGAACAAGAATTAGATAAACAGAACAACCAAAATAGTCAAGACCCACAAGATACAGAAAACAACTCAAAGCAAGAAAGTGAAGATACTAATGACAAAGAAAATGATGAAAATAATACATCGCCCAATTCAGAAAATAATTCTGAGGAGGAAAACAACTCAAATGATAATGATGATAACAAAGGAAACGATGTAGAAAATAAAACAGATGAAACAAATAATTCGGAAAATAAAGATAATTCAAACAGCAATGGAAAAAATTCGCCAGTAAATACAAGTCCGCAAAAAAACGATTTGTCTGAATATACAGACAAAAATCAAACTGGTTTTGAAAACGCAAACGATTGGGATAAAAACGAATACGAAGAGCAATTGATAAATGATAAAATAAAAGAAGTTCAATTATCAAACTCGTGGGGAACTATTACAGGAGATATTCAAGAGCAAATTTTAGCAACTCTTAAACCGAAAGTAAATTACAGAACAATCCTAAAAGCATTTAGAGCCAGTGTTTTATCTAACAACAGAAGACTAACCAGAATGAAACCAAGTAGAAGATATGGTTTTTTGTATATGGGTTCAAGACGTGATTTTACTACAAAACTTTTATTTGCTGTTGACATCAGTGGCTCGGTTAGTAGCAAAGCTTTGGAAAACGCATTTTCAATTTTAAACCGATTTTTCAAATACGGGATAGAAGAAATATCTGCAATCTGTTTTGATTTCGAAATAAAAGGTAAGTTGCTAACATTGAAAAAAGCCAAAAAAGAAATAAATATTTATGGAAGAGGAGGGACTGATTTTAATGCAGTTATTGACTATATAAATATTAATAGAGACTACGATGGAGTAATAATTTTTACCGACGGATATGCACCATCGCCTACAAAACCTAAAAATAGAAAAACTAAAATTTTATGGTTATTTGATAGCGAAGAAAACTACGATGCCTGTAAAGATGCGTTATCTAAGCTTGGCAAAGTAGCATTTGTAAAAGAATCTTAAATTAGGAATTAGGAATTGGTTTACACCTTAAAATTCCAGATAATAACGAATTTTGGGTAGTCCCTACATAACAGTGTTGGTTAATAAAAAATAGGGCTAAATTGCCAAT
>JAOZTW010000404.1 GCA_029938985.1 Bacteroidales bacterium
GGGCTGCGCCATTGATATGGTGTGTTTTGGGTCGCTAGCGCTCCCCAAAAAACAAATACAATAACTAAAAACGAAATAAATATTTATTTTTGTAAATATTTAAAATTAAACAAATCATAATTATTATGAGCAAAGAGCTAATTACCCAAAATATAAAAGTTCCAAATAATGCAGAAATACTAAAAAAACACTTTTCGCACTGTTTTGATAAAAAAGGAAATTTTGATTTTGATAAATTCAAAAACGAATTATCTGAAAATGAACTTAACTTTTCAACTGAAAGTTACAGTATGGATTGGCTCGGAAAATCTTATGCAAGGCTTTTGGCAACCGATAATGCTACAACCCTCTTAAAAGAAAATACAGAGTTTAACAAAAAAGAAGAAAACAAAAACTCTGAAAACCTACTTTTAAAGGGCGACAACTTAGAAGTGCTGAAACATCTTGCAAACGCCTACTACGAAAAAATAAAAATGATATACATCGACCCGCCTTACAACACAGGAAGCGATGGTTTTGTATATCAAGACGACCGTAAATTCTCAAATAGTGAATTACGGCAACTGGCAGGTATAAGCGAAGAAAAAGCAAAACGAATTTTAAATTTCACCCAAAGTAAAAGCAACTCTCATTCCGCTTGGCTTACTTTTATGTACCCTCGCCTATACATTGCAAAACAACTGTTAAAAGACGACGGTGTTATTTTTATTTCTATTGATGACAACGAAGTAGCACAGCTAAAACTTTTAATGGACGAAATTTTTGGAGAGGAGAATTTTGTGGCACAATTGCCTACTGTTATGAATTTGAAAGGTAATAATGATGAATTTGGATTTGCAGGAACACATGAAGATACAATGGTTTATGTAAAAGAAAAAGGCACCGCTATTTTAAACCAATTTTCTATAAAGGAAGACGAACTTGAAGAATGGATAGAAGATGAAAAAGGTTTTTATAAGCAAGGAGCAAATTTAAAAGCAACAGGAACAAATGCCCCCAGAGAGAAAAGACCTAATTTATATTTCCCCATTTTTATTGATGATAATAATATTTACATAACTTCTGACAATAAAAAACCAATAAAGTATGAAGGGGAGTTAATAACTTTATACCCTATTACAAAAGAGAAAGAGATGTCGTGGCGATGGAGTAAAAATAAAATGATTAAAGATAAAGAAGATATTATTATATCAAGAAATGGAGGAATAGGAATTTATAAAAAACAAAGACCTGCATTAGGAGATATGCCCTCAAAAAAACCTAAAACTATATTTTATAAACCAGAGTATAGTAGTGGAAATGGAACTGCACAAATAAAAGAACTTTTTAATGAAAAATTCTTTTCAAATCCAAAACCATTAAAACTTATTAAAGACTTTATTGAAATAGGATTAAATAAAAATGACCTAATCCTCGATTTCTTCGCTGGTTCTGGTACAACAGGCGATGCCGTAATGCAATTAAACGCAGAAGACGGCGGAAACAGAAAATTTATACTTGTTCAAATACCCGAAAAAATAGAGCCAAAGAAAAATAAAACCGCTTACGATTTTGTAAAAGATGAATTAAATATTGAAAAACCTACTATTTTTGAAATAACAAAAGAACGCTTAATAAGAGCATCTAAAAAAATAAATGTAGAAATAGACGAAAAAAACAAAAACACCGAAACCGAAATTGAAAACTTAAAACAGGAAATTCAAACAAAAGAAACAAAAACCGAAATAAAAAAACTGGAAAAGCAAATAACTGATAATTTACAACTAAAAACTAACAACTATTTCAAGATTTTTGAAACAATGCCCATTTGGGAAGATTACGATTTTGAAGCAGACGAATTAGACGAGCATTTAAAACTTTTTGATGAAAATAAACTTACACAAGAAGACATAAAAGCATTACTAATTACGTGGAAAACTTACGACGGAATTTCGCTAACACAAAATTTGCAAAAAATAGATTTAATCAACTACACAGGATATTATGCAAACAACAAACTTTATTTAATGGAGAAAGGCTTTACAACAGAAAATTTAAAAAATCTGTTAGAAAAAATTGATGCCGACAAACAGTTTAACCCAACATCAATTATTGCATTTGGCTACCATTTTGAAAGCAAAAACTTACGAGAAATTTCCGAAAACATAAAATCGTATGCCAACAAAAAAAATATTGACATTGATTTTATAACAAGATATTAATATGAAAGGATTTAATTTTGAAAAAAATCTTAGCCATCAAACTTATGCAGTAAATAATTCTATTGCAGTTTTTGAAAATGTGAAGATTAAAAAAGCAGTTGGAGCAGATAATAAATTTATCAATCCTGATTTTGATATTGATGAGAATTTTGCGTATATAGATAATCTTCTGAAAATTAAAGACAGAACCAAAATAGAAGAACGCCCCGACAGATACAGTCGCATCATAGATATAATGATGGAGACAGGAACAGGAAAAACATATACCTACACTAAAACCATTTTTGAGCTTAATAAAAATTTCGGAATTTTTAAATTTATTGTCATCGTTCCCACTTTGTCTATAAAAGCAGGAACTATTGATTTTTTAAAATCCGACAGTTCAAGAGAACATTTTAAAGAACAATACGGCAAAACAATAACATTGCATATTGTTTCGAGCCAGAAAAACAAGAAAAATAAAAAATCATTTATTCCACCTGCGGTTAGCAGTTTTGTAAATGCAGGCGTATTTGAAAAAAATCAAATTCAAGTAATGATAATAAATGCCGGTATGATAAACTCTGAAACTATGCAAAAAAGTTTCGATACCGGTATATTTGATAAATATGCAGTTCCATTTGATGCAATTTCTGCCGTTAAGCCATTTTTAATAATAGACGAACCTCATAAATTTGCAAAAGCAAACAAAACGTGGGAAAATATTCTAAAAATGGACCCACAGTTTATTTTTAGATATGGAGCTACTTTTAAAGAATATGAAAACCTAATATATACCCTAACAGCCGTAGATTCGTTTAACCGCAATCTTGTAAAAGGAGTTATTGGTCATATTACAGAATTTGAAGAAGGAAAAAATGCAATAGTTAAATTTGTAAATTCTGATGGCAACGAAGCGACTTTTGAACTAATAGAAAACAATAATAGAAAAACGTTTAAAGTTGCAAAAAAAGCGAGTTTAGAAAAAATACACTCCGCCATGCTTGGCTTGTCTATTGAAAATTTAAACAAAAGCACAGTTGTTTTATCCAATGGAATAGATTTGAAGAAAGGAGATAAAATAAACCCTTATTCATATGCAGAAAAACTGCAAGAAATAATGATTCAAAAAGCCATAAAAAATCACTTTGAATTAGAACAAAAATACCTTAAAAGAGAAGTGAAAATTAAACCAATCACATTATTTTTTATTGATAATATTAATGAATACAGAAACGAAAACGGATACATAAAAACAAGTGTAGAAAGTTTGATTAAAGCAGAAGTCTCATCACTTTTAAAAACTGAAACAGATGAATTTTACAAATCATATTTAGAAAAAACCCTGAAAAATATATCAAAAACGCACGGAGGTTACTTTTCAAAAGATAACACAGGAAAAGACGAGGAGATAGAAAAAGAAATAAATGAAATTCTACATGACAAACAGGCAATACTCAGTTTAGATAATCCAAGAAGATTTATTTTCTCAAAATGGACATTGCGTGAAGGCTGGGATAATCCAAATGTTTTTCAAATATGTAAACTTCGCAGTAGCGGTAGCGAAATTTCAAAATTACAAGAAGTGGGTAGAGGTCTTCGACTGCCTGTAAATGAATACGGCAACAGAGTAAAAGATGAACAATTTTACTTAAATTACTTTGTCGATTTTACCGAAAACGATTTTGTTGATAGTTTAGTTAATGAAATAAACACAAAATCAGGAGCTATTTCAATTGATATAACACCCGAAAAACTCACAGATGATATTATCCAAAAAATTTATGATTTCTATGAGACGACCGAAGATGATTTACTTGAACTCTTAGATGAAGAAAATTTAATAACAAGAACAAATAAATTTAAAAATAATGGTTTTGAATATATAAAAAAAAACTACCCACGTATTTTTGAAGGTGTTGGTTCAAACAAAATACGTAAAGAGGGGCAAGAAAAAAAGAAAATAACTGTCCGAACAGAAAAATATCAAGAATTAAAAGAACTCTGGGAAAAGCTAAATGAAAAAGTAATTTTAGAATACAAGTTTAAAGATGAAGACAATTTCAAAAATCTCTTTACCGGTTTTCTTAACGAACAAAAAAACGACTTTACAATAAAAGGAGTAAAAGAACGAAAAGCAAAAATTGAGATTAAGGATAAAACAGCAATTTTAACAGAAGAAATATCAATTTTAGATAACGAAATTACTCCTGTTTCAACAATGAAATATAGCGAGTTTATTAAAGAATTGTCAAAAATATTAAATATCAATTTAAAAACATTACACAATTCATTTAAACAATCCAAAATTGAAATTAACCAATACTTAAATAATTCAACAATACGAATTATAAAGCAAAATTTCGATAACTACCTAATGTATAATGCAATAGATAAATTCAGCATAGAATATAAGAAAGTAACCAACAGTGTTCATCCTACAAAATTCACAGACGAAAAAGGAAATATTCTAAAAGAATTAAACGCAACAGATATTGGCGTTTTGCAATCGGAAGATAAAGTAGCAGAAAATTATTTTTTTGATGAACTTTTTTATGATTCAGAACTGGAAAAAGAAAACATTAAAACAAAAATTGAAGAAGTTATAATTTTCACAAAAATCCCAAAAAACTCAATAAAAATTCCTGTTGCAGGCGGAAAAACTTATTCTCCTGATTTTGCTTATGTTGTAAACTTTAAAAACGGAGAAAAAAAGTTGCATTTTATCGTAGAAACTAAAAATAGAAACGAAGCAAGTTTAAGAAATGAAGAAAAACAAAAAATAAAACACGCTGAAAAATTCTTTGACAGTAAGATAAAGATAAAGTTTAAAACACAATTTAAAAATAAAAAAATAGTTGATTTAATTCATGAAGTAACTAGTGGAATATAGGACTGTTACCTATATAAAACTTGATAAATAATTATAATGAAAAATTTTAAATAGGCACTAACGGATTGAAAACAAAGGTGCTAACATTTTGTTGGTTGTCATTTTGTTTTTGGTGTTTTTCGGGTGCTTCGCACCACGAAAAAACACCAAAAACAAAACGCCACAAGGCACATTTCCGATAAGTGTAATTGTGTCGCTAGCGC
>JAOZTW010000405.1 GCA_029938985.1 Bacteroidales bacterium
TTTTATATATTATTGATAATCAATATAAAATGAAAGCAAAAACTTTAGTTATTAAAGTTACAAGTTAATATTCCATCACAATATTTGACTGTAAACCCCTAAAAAATTAACCCGTTTTATTCAAACATAATCACAACAATTTAGTTTAAAAAAAAGGTCTTTCCTGTTTTGGAAAGACCTTAAAATTTTTACGAATTGTAAGAAAAATTAATTTTTATTTTTCTAATTTAGAAATGCGTTTTCTTAATTTAGATTTTAAATTTGCAGCTTTACTGTTGTGAATAATATTTTTCTTTGCAAGTTTGTCAAGCATAGAACTCACTTTTGGATAAAGTTTAAGCGCTTCTTCTTTTTCTTCTGTATTCCTCAATTGTTTAATAGCATTTCTCGCTGATACAGCGTAATAGCGATTATGCAATCTTTTCTTTTCCGTTTGTACAATTCTCTTTTTAGCCGATTTGTGATGTGCCATTTGTATAAATTTGTTATTATAATTAAACTTTTTTCAGACCTGCAAACTAATAAATTATATTTCAATTTTGCAAAAAAAAAAAAGGTTTTTTTACAATTCAAAAAAAAAAAAAAATAATGTACTGAAAATCAAACAATAAAAAAACTATAAAAATAATTAAATATTTTTTAATGCAAAATCTATCCGTTTTAACACCTCTTTTTTCCCAAGTAAAGAAACTATATCAAAGAGATGCGGTCCATTTGTTGCTCCTACAAGTGATAATCTAAATGGATTTAATACTTTTCCAAATTTTAATTCGTTTTGTTCTATCCAATTTTTAACAATCTTTTCAGTATTTTCGGTACTAAAAATTTCAATATTTTCTATAACAGTTTTTAAATTTGTCATAATTTCGGGAGCATCGTTTTTCCATGCTTTTTTTCTTGATTTTTTATTGTATTCGCTTGGTGCAACAAAAAAGAAAGAAGATAAATCCCAAAAATCGGAAACAAAAGTAGCACGTTCTTTTATTAATTCAACCACTTTATCCACATAATTATAATCTAAATCCAAGTTTTTTTCTTTCAGAATTAACATAAATTGTTTTGAAAGCTCCTTATTATCTTTTGTTTTTATGTATTGCTGATTAAACCATTTTGTTTTATCGGGGTCAAATTTTGCACCACCTTTCTGAACTCGCTCCAACGAAAAAGTTTTAATCAATTCTTCCATTGAAAAAATTTCTTGTTCTGTTCCCGAATTCCAACCCAAAAGGGCTAACATATTAATCATTGCATCAGGAAAATAGCCCCATTCTTTGTAGCCAGATGCAATTTTATTGTTATCCGCATCATTCCAATCGATAGGAAAAACAGGGAAACCAAGTTTTTCTCCATCTCGCTTGCTAAGTTTTCCTTTTCCGTTTGGTTTTAAAATAAGTGGAAGGTGTGCAAATTTTGGTGCGTCCCATTCAAAACTTTGATATAAAAGAACATGCAAAGCCAAAGAAGGTAACCATTCTTCGCCTCTTATTACGTGAGATATTTCCATTAAATGATCATCAATAATATTTGCAAGATGATAGGTTGGTAAACCGTCGGCTTTAAAAAGTACTTTATCATCAAGCGTTGAGCTATTAACTTTTATTTCACCACGAATAATATCATTAAAAATAATTGTTTGATTTTCAGGTATATTAAATCGCACAACATAAGGCTCGCCAGAGTTTATTTTTTGTTCAACTTCGGTAGTAGATAAGGTGAATGAATTTTGCATCTGTAAACGAGTGGCATAATTATAATGTTGAATTGGAGATTTTGCAAGTTGCAATTTTTCTCTCATTGCACTAAGTTCTTCTGGCGTATCGAAGGCATAATATGCTTTGCCTTTTGCAATTAATTTAGTTATATATTTTTTATAAATATCTTTTCTTTCCGATTGTCGGTATGGAGCATATTTTCCTCCAACTTCAACACTTTCGTCAAAATTTATATTACACCATTTTAACGACTCTATAATATACTCTTCCGCACCTTTCACAAATCTATTTTGATCGGTGTCTTCTATTCGCAGAATAAAATCTCCGCCGTGTTGCTTGGCATACAAATAGTTAAACAACGCTGTTCTTACTCCTCCAATATGTAAAGGACCTGTTGGACTGGGTGCAAATCTTAATCTAACTTTCATTTATTTTGTTTTTTATAATTATTTTAAAAAGAAAAAACAAAAGTAATATAAAAAAATTAAGAAAAAAATTAGTTAAGGTAATTAGTGGTTAGTGATTAGTGGTTAGTGATTAGTGGTTATGAGTTGCAGATAAATTTACAACAATAAAAAATTCAGGCCTAAAATCTTGAATATCTATATATTAATGCAATTATTTTAAAATATTAAATAAAAAGTAAAATATTAATTAACTTTTATTTTTATTTTTAAAAAAGTTTAGTAATTTTGCGGTTCAAATTTTTATAAAAATCAAATTGCAAGGCTTAGTGGTTATTATCCTAATAAAGCGACCTTTAGTCCGCCTTGTGAAAATCTAAATTTATTATGATTGCAATATTAGACATTCAAGGACAACAATTTAAAGTAAAAAAAGACCAGAAAATTTTTGTTCATCGCTTACCAAACAAAGAAGGAGAGCAATTAACTTTTGATAAAGTTTTGCTAACCGAAGACGAAGACAAAGTAACTGTTGGTAAACCAAATGTAGAAGGTGTAAGTGTAACCGCAAAGGTTTTAGCACATGTGAGAGGAGATAAAGTAAAAGTTTTTAAGAAGAAAAGAAGAAAAGGATATCAAAAACTAAGCGGACACCGTCAAGATTTTACCCAAATATTGATTGAATCAGTTGGATAGGTAAAATAAATTAAGACAAGGTTGAAGAGTAAAAATAATATTTTCACATAAACCTATAATTAGTAATTAATTAACACAACATAAAATGGCACATAAAAAAGGAGCTGGTTCGTCACGTAACGGTAGAGAATCAGAAAGCAAAAGACTTGGAGTAAAAATATATGGAAATCAAGCTATTAAAGCTGGCAATATTATAGTTCGTCAAAGAGGAACAAAACATTATCCAGACCAAAATGTTGGTATGGGTAGAGATCATACTCTTTATGCTCTTACTGATGGATATGTTAAATTCAGGAAAAAAAGAAAAAATAGATCCTATGTATCAGTAGTTCCAGAAAAAGAAGTATAATTAAAATAACAATATTAGGCATAAGAAAGTGTAAATTTAATTTAAAAATAAAATTAATTTTACACTTTTTTTTTAAGAAAAACGCCAAAATTAAGCTACCTACATAAAGTAGGATAATCTCCATTGTTCAACCCTATGTGGGTAGTCAAAAATTACAAAACGCAAAAAAATAAAATCAATGCTCACTATAAAACAAATAACAAACAATCCGCAAG
This sequence comes from Bacteroidales bacterium, assembly GCA_029938985.1. Classification (GTDB taxonomy): domain Bacteria; phylum Bacteroidota; class Bacteroidia; order Bacteroidales; family JAOZQN01; genus JAOZQN01. The sequence goes on from JAOZTW010000405.1 coordinate 3,377, forward strand.
AAATAATTGATAGACTAAAAATTAAAAATTTTGATGCTCAAAAAATAGTAAATCAAATTATTGAAATTGATACCGTTAAAAGACAAACTCAAAAAAAAGTTGACGACTTAAAAGCAGAACAAAATAAAATTGCTAAAAAAATAGGTTTGCTTTTTAAAAACAAAAAAATTGTAGAAGCCAATAAAGCAAAAACAACCGCAAGCAACTTAAAAACAGCGACCAAAGAAGTTGAAAAATATTTTAGCCAATTAGACGAGCAAATGTATAACTGTATTGTGGAACTGCCAAATATTCCACATCAATCTGTACCTTTAGGTAAGTCAGATGCAGATAATGAGCTGATTAAAAAAGGAGGTAAAATGCCAACTTTTGATTTCAAACCATTGCCACACTGGGAATTAACAAAAAAATATGATATTATTGATTTTGAACTTGGTAATAAACTCACTGGTTCAGGATTTCCTGTTTACAAAGGAAAAGGTGCAAAAATTCAACGTGCTTTAATTAACTTTTTTCTTGATGAAGGAGAAAAAGCAGGTTATCAGGAAATTATGCCTCCGCTTTTGGTAAACAAAGATTCGGCTTACGCAACAGGACAACTGCCAGATAAAGACGGTCAAATGTATCATGCTACAGAAGATAATTTTTATCTAATACCAACAGCAGAAGTACCTATCACAAATATATATCGTAATGTAATTCTGGACGAAAAAGATTTTCCTGTAAAAATGACAGGATACACTCCTTGTTTCAGAAGAGAAGCGGGTTCGTATGGAAAAGATGTTAGAGGCTTAAACAGACTGCATCAGTTTGATAAAGTGGAAATTGTACAATTACAAAATCCAGAAAAATCTTACGAAACTCTTGACGAAATGGTTAGTCATGTAGAAAATTTAATAATCAAATTAGATTTACCATATAGAATAGTAAAACTCTGTGGAGGAGATTTAAGTTTTACCTCGGCACTAACTTATGATTTTGAAGTTTACTCTGCCGCTCAAGAAAAATGGTTAGAGGTCAGTTCGGTATCAAATTTTGAAGCATTTCAATCGAACAGATTAAAATTAAGATACAAAAGCAAGAATAGTAAAAAAAATCAACTTGCCCACACATTAAATGGCAGTGCATTAGCACTTCCAAGAATACTTGCTACAATCCTTGAAAATAATCAAACAAAAGATGGTATTAAAATACCAGAAGTATTAGTCCCATTTATTGGCTTTGATAATATAAAATAGAAATTCAGTTGAAAAGCGGTTGAAATTCAGTGGTAGCACCTGAACCTGAGTCTGGTTATTGGAAAGATATAGATAATAAAAACAAAAAAACAAAACTTTAAGAGATTGAAGATAAACAAATTCCTTGGGAATGGCAGTATTTGAGTTTATGTGATATAACAGTATTCTGGTTACCAACATATTGGAGCAAAGAAAAATCTGGAGTTTTTTCTGCTAATATTGGTGCCACAAGTAGACTCTAATTTGGTTATTATTTGCAAGAATATTTAAAAAATCCTGAACGAAAAAAATTTATTGTAGGCTCACCAGAAGATACAGAAAGCATAAAATGGATGCAACGAATTACCGAATTACATGGAATAAAATGGTACACCCTAAAAAATGAGGACAAAAATAAAATTGTTTCCTATGACTTTATCAATGCAATAGCCGAAAGTTTGATTTAAGGTATATTAGAAAACAAAGACTAATTTTTAGTTTGAAAATATTTCTCTAAAAACCTCTTCTACTTTGCCCATAAAAATAATATCAATATTAAATTGTGTTCTTGACATAGATTTTTTGGCGTTTATCACGAGTATCAATTTCTTCATTGCTTTTAGGCATATCAAAATAAATAATTAACCATTTAAACTTGTTCTTTTGAATTTT
>JAOZTW010000406.1 GCA_029938985.1 Bacteroidales bacterium
TGATTACGCACCTTTGGTGCTTACTATATTAAACGAAATAATTTACCTTGCCCTTTACAGGCAAGGCTTTTGATTACGCACCTTTAGTGCTTAAAAAACTTATAACCATGTGTTTTAACTTCGTAAAGTAGAATTAAGGAATTGGAAAATAAAAAGTTCGGAAACTGTGTCATTATTTGAAACTTTATTTTATAAAAATAGTGAAATAATGACAGTATTTCCGAAGTTCCCTTTTAACAATTCCTAAGGCATATTATAACAAATAATACTTATTGATGAATTTATTCGACTATCCTAGGAAAAGTGAAAAAAAAGTTTCAAATATCAATAGGTATTTTTACTTTTTGTATAACCTTTAATTTTCAAAATAATATGCCTAATATTATTTTCAAACATAATCGCCTAATATAGGTTAATCCTGAATTTTTAAGAATATCCTATAAATTAATGCAAACTGTGAATAACAAGTCCACTACGGAGTTTTGGTTCAAACCAAGTAGTTTTTGGAGGCATAATATTATCAGTATCAGCAATATTTAAAAGTTGTTCCATTGAAACAGCATAAAGAGCAAATGCAACTTTCATGTCGCCATTATCAACCCTTCTTTTTAACTCACCAAGTCCACGAATTCCTCCTACAAAATCTATTCTTTTCGATGTTCTAAGATTTTTTATATCAAAAATAGGAGCAAGAACCTGTTCAGAAAGTATTGTAACATCAAGAACACCAATTGGGTCGTCGTTATTGTAAGTTCCATCTTTGGCAGTTAACGAATACCACTTACCGTCTAAATACATTGAAAAATTGTGTAAAGCATTAGGTTTATAAATTTCTTTGCCTTTCATTTCAATATCAAAACTTTTTTCTAATTTATTAATTAACTGTTCGTTAGTATTATTGTTTAAATCTTTTACTACTCTGTTGTAATCAATAATTTTAAGTTGATTATCAGGAAAATGTACAGCAAGAAAATAATTATATTCTTCGTTTCCCGAAAAATCTGGATTTTGCTCTCTTTTTTCTTTACCAACCAAAGCTGCTGCAGCGGTTCTATGATGCCCATCAGCCACATAAGTAAATGGTACTTTTGTTTTAAAAAGTTGTTCTAATTCTGCAATTGTTGCTTTATCATTTACAACCCAAAAATGATGTCCAAAACCGTCCTCAGCTGTATAATCATATTCGGCTTTTTTATTTTTTACAATATTTTCAACTATTGCATCAATTTCTGGTACAGCACGATACGAGAAAAAAACGGGTTCAATATTAGCATTATTAGTCCTAATATTTATCATTCTGTCTTCTTCTTTATCCGGACGAGTTAATTCATGTTTTTTAATTACTCCATTAAGATAGTCATCAACAGAAGCATTTGCAACAATACCATATTGAGTCCGTCCTTCCATTGTTTGGGCGTAAATGTAATATTTAGCATCGTTGTCCTGCACAAGCCAGCCTTTATCAATAAACAATTTAAAATTTTCTTTCGATTTATTATAAACCTCATCTGAGTGCACATCTATACCTATAGGTAAATCAATTTCAGATTTTGTAATTCTTAACAACGATTTTTCTTTTCCTTCTGCCATTTTACGTGCCTCATCCGAATTCATTACATCGTAAGGGAGGCAAGCTAATTCTTCTACAATGTCCGTTTTAGGACGGTATCCTTTGAATGGTTTAATAATTGCCATAATTGATTGAATATTTTTTAGTTAGTTGTTAGTTATTAGTTGTTAGTTGTTTTATCCATTTTATTGGGCATGTCTCAAATAAATGAAAAGTAGTTTGCATTTTTTATCAGTTGTTAAATATTAGGTGTTAAAAGTTTAGTGTTTTGTCAAAAAGTTAGTTCCATTTTTTCGTTAAAAAGCAAAAAAAACTCTTTAAGATTTTTCAAACTCATAAAGGATTTTTGAAATATAATAAATCATTAAAGAGTTGCATAGCAACCTTTAAGTGAAAAAGAAAAAATAATTAACCCCAATCTACTTGTTTATTTTGCCCTTTTAAAAATTTTAAAAAAGTCATTAAATAGCTCACTATTTGCAGATTTGTTAAAATACTAAAAGAACAAAAAAACGACGTATTCAGGAGTTACTTATTATTACATTTTCACTAAGAGTTTTATTTTAATTTCTTATAAATTTTAAAACCTAATTCTTTAACTCCCAAAAATATTATTTATTTTTCAATAAATGGAGACAATTTTTTTGACAAAATAGCTAATTTTTAACACCTTAGTTGCCATGTGCTTTAGCTCGTGGCTACATGAAACACAAAAATAACTTAATTTTAAAGTATTGTTATACAAAAAGACTTTCCAAAGTCCACCATTTTTTGCCACAAGGCAAAAAATTGGGGACTTGGAAACGTCTGAATATCATAACAAATACTTAGATTATATTTTATATAAGTAACCTGTTTTCTAATTTACTCTAAAAGTTTCATTTCCTGTTTCAAAATATTGAATTATTTGATTTGCAGCAGCTAATCCAGCATTTACATTAGCTTCAACAGTCTGTGCTCCCATTTTCTTTGGCGAAAAATAACACCTTCCTTCAAATTTGGCAAAACCATCTTTATTAGCAGGTGGAATATCCGAAACAAATTTAAAATCAGCTCGTTCTCCCATCAATTTTATTAATTCGTCTTCATTAATTACTTCTTTTCTTGCTGTATTAATTAAAACAGCACCCTCTGGCATATTAGCTAATAAATTGTAATTAACCGTTTTTTTTGTTTTATCATTAGAAGGAATATGCAAAGAAATATACTGACAAGTCTTATATAACTCTTCCACTGTTTTTACAGGAGTTGCTCCTTCGTTCAAAATAATATCCTCAGGAATAAAAGGGTCAAAAGCATAAACCTCCATTCCAAAACCATTCGCTATTTTTGCAACAAGTCGTCCTACATATCCAAAAGCATGAATTCCAAGTTTTTTACCAGATAATTCACTGCCAGATTTTCCATTAAAAAAACCTCTTGCCGCAAAAACCATCATACCAAGAGCAAGTTCTGCCACAGCATTAGAATTTTGTCCAGGAGTGTTCATTACTATAATATTATTATCTGTGGCTGCCGTTAAATCAACATTGTCGTATCCTGCACCTGCACGCACAACTATTTCAAGATTTTTTGCAGCAGCTATTACTTCACTTGTTATCTTATCGCTTCTGATAATCAAGGCATTTACATCTTCTACGGCTTTCAATAATTCTTCTTTATTAGAATATTTTTCAAGTACTACTAATTCATTTTCCGAATTTTCTACTATTTTTTTTATTCCTTCAACTGCTAAACTATTAAAAGGTTTTTGGGTTGCTATTAATATTTTTTTCATTATTTATGTTTTTTTATTTGACATGTTTCACAATTGCAAATTTTCTTTAAATTTTACATAAGGCATATTAAAACAAATAATTGACGATTTAAACTAGTTCTTTTTACTTTTTACTTCTTCAAAAAAATATTCAAATATCCTAATATTATTATATTTAATGAATTGTTAAAAACAAAAATAAGTTTGTTTAAATTTATAAATTATTTATTTTAATATGCCTAAGTGAAAATGAACTAATAAGTAGCTCCAAGATACGTTGTTTTTTTGTTTTTTCAAATAATTTAATAATCTGCAAATAGCGAGCTATTTAATGACTTTTAAAAGTACAAAAATAAACAAGTAGATTGGTGTTAGTTATTTTTTCTTTTCACTTAGTGAAACAAATTTTTTAATTTATGATTTCATTTTTTCAAATTCTTGCATTGTATCAACAAGAGCTTCAATACTTTCTTTTGGAAGTGCATTATAAGTAGAAGCTCTAAAACCACCTACCGAACGATGTCCTTTTATTCCTATCATTCCTTTTTCTGTTGCAAAAGCAAGAAATTCAGCACTAAATTCTTTATATTCAGCTTTCATTACAAAACAAATATTCATTAAAGAACGGTCTTCTTTTGCGGCAGTACCTTCAAATAAGCTATTACGCTCAATTTCATTGTATAATAAATCCGCTTTTTCAATATTCATTTTTTCCATTGCAGCTAGGCCTCCATTATTTTTTATCCATTTTAGAGTTTGCAGTGCGACAAAAATAGGTACAACTGGTGGCGTGTTAAACATAGAACCTTTTTTAATATGAGTTTCATAATTTAACATAGTTGGAATATGTCTTTCTACTTTTCCAAGTATTTCATTTTTAATAATAACAAATGTTACACCCGATGGTGCAAGATTTTTTTGAGCTCCACCATATATAATAGCATATTTTGAAACATCAATTGTACGACTAAAAATATTAGACGACATATCGGCTACCAAATTAACAGGACTATCAATATCTTCCTTAAATTCAGTTCCATAAATGGTATTATTTGTTGTAATATGAACAAAATCTGCATCTGTTGGGATTTCGTAATTTTTGGGAATATAATTAAAATTTTTATCTTTTGAACTAACCTCCACAACCTCTCCAAAAGCTTTTGCTTCTTTTATTGCTTTGGTTGACCAAGCTCCTGTATTAATAAAAAAAGCTTTTTTTTGCATTATATTCATTGGAATCATAGCAAATTGCGTACTTGCTCCACCACCAACAAATAATACCGAATATCCTTCAGGAATATTCAATAATTCTTTAAATAGCTGTTGTACTTCGTCCATTACTGCTACAAACTCTTTGCTACGATGCGATACCGACATTAAAGATAAGCCAGTATTGGCAAAATTTTTGATTGCTTTGATTGTCTCTTCTACTGCAAATTCTGAAAGGATTGAAGGTCCTGCATAAAAATTGTGTACTTTCATAGTAAGTTAAATTATAGATTGAATATTAAAAATAAATTTTCTCATTTTAAAATAGATACATAATAAATAGATAATTGAATATAAACATCAGTTTTTAAGAGGTTATTTTTATATTATGTAAGGCAAAAAATTATTGTATATTACTTATATTCAATTCTTTTTCACGAAACAGGATGTATAAAATAGACCATTAGAAGTGACGTTTATATACTATTGACTACTTATGTACCCAATTAGTAAAAAATGAGTTTACAAATTTGCAATTTTTTTTTTATTTTCACTATGATTTTTATCAATTTTTATTTTTTTTTAAAAAAAAGGTGTTTTTTTTTGGTGGGAACTTTTTTTGTTTTATCTTTGCATCGCAATTAGCACAAAGGTTTGGTAGTTCAGTTTGGTTAGAATACATGCCTGTCACGCATGGGGTCGCGGGTTCGAGTCCCGTCCAGACCGCCAA